>JARRNI010000375.1:0-5077 GCA_037385125.1 Pseudolabrys sp. | reverse complement strand
CGCATCACCAGGTCGAAGTGCTCCCAGACGATGGGCACGAAATCGAGGCCGGCGGCATTGGCGACACCGCGGGTGGCGATGCCGGTGTCGGCGCGGCCGGCGCGCACCGCCTGCGCGATGTCGGGGCCGGTGGGCGAAACCGGGCTGACGGCGTTGAGCCGGTCGAGCGTGGCGCTCGCCTTGTTGAGCAGCGCCAGCAGCAGGAGCTGGGCGCCGGCCCCCTTCGGCCGCATGGTGATGCGCGCGGTTTTTTCGATCACGTCGTCGATCGACGTGATCTTGAGCGGATTTCCCGGCGGCAAAAGGAAGCCCTGCTCGCGCCGGCAGAAGCCGATCAGCACCGCGTCCTGCAGATCGCTGCGGCTCGCCATGGCCGCCACATCGGCATCGGCTTCCGGATCATCCAGCGCGTGCAGATGGATGGCAGCCGCGATGCTCTCGCCGGCAAGGAACCGATTGAAGCCGGCCTCGCTGCCGACCGCAAGGGTGGCAAGCCCGGAACCGCTTTCGCGCAGCGCCCATTCCAGCAGCGAGTCGTGGCTGCCGGCGACGATGGGCGCCGGTTCTGGCCGCGCCATGCCGCCCGGTCGCGACACGCTGGAAGCCAGCCACTGGTCGAGTTCGGCCTTGGGGAACAGCCAGCGCCCGGTCACCTTGGTGCAGGGCACGGTGCCTTCCGCCACCATCTCGTAGATCTTGCGCTCCTTCAGGCGCAAATAGGCGGCGGCTTCGGCTGTGGTGAAAAGTTGCATGGACGGGATCGGCAGGCGTATGCAGCTTTTTCAAGGATGCCAAAAACGGCAGAAATAACAAGAGCCTCAGCCGTCATATAGGATAGGATTATGAGATTATGGCGCTGGTGTAAGCACTTACTGCCTTTCTCCGTCGCCCTGAGGTGGCCACCGCAAAGCGGCCCTCGAAGGCTGGCGGCCGAGCGCATGACTCGATTTCACTTCCCCGCCGCCTTGCCGCCCGCCTTCAGGTCGCGCACGAACTGACGGTATTGCGCCTGCTTGTCGCGCTCGTGGTCGATGCGCAGGATGTAGGACGGATTTATGGTGGCCACCCTCTTGCCGCCGTCCGGCATGTCGACGACCTCGCCCCTGATCTTGCCGATGGTCATGGCCTTGCCCATCAGGCTGTGCACCGCCGTGGCGCCGAGCGCGACCACGATACGCGGCTTGACGATTTCGCGCTCGAGATCGATCCACCAGCGGCAGCGCTCGATCTCGTGCGCGTTCGGCTTCTTGTGCAGGCGCCGCTTGCCGCGCATCTCGAATTTGAAGTGCTTGACCGCGTTGGTGACGAACACGTCCTTGCGGTCGATGCCGGCTTCCGCGATGGCATGGTCGCGAATTCGCGGCCGGTGGGCTCGACGAAGGGCTTGCCCTGGATGTCCTCGCGATCGCCCGGCTGCTCGCCCACCATCATCAGCCACGCCCGCGCCGGCCCCTCTCCCGGCACCACTTACGTGCTGTGTCTGTAGAGCGGGCAGCGCGTGCAGTCCACTTCCGCCGCGCGCAGCGCTTTCAGGCTCTTGGGCTTCTCGTCGGCCATCGTGTTCCGGGCGCGGCGGCGCCGGCGGGTTCCGGATCGGGCCGATACTATCAGGCCATCATCCGGTAGTGCAGATTGAACATGATCCACATGGTGCCGCCGGCCATCATGAAAATAATGACCGCCGCGAAGGCTAGGCTCAGCAGGTTGCTGCGCTCGGACGCGCTGAGATTGAGGTGCAGAAAGTAATGCAGGTGGACCCCCATCTGCACCACCGCAAGCCCGCCGACCACCGCCAGCGCCCACGTCTCCGGCAGCACCTTGAACACCACCAGACTGAAGGGGAGGATCGTCAGCGCGAGCGCGAGAACGAAACCGGTGAGATAGACCCGCAGCCTCGGATCATGCGTGTCGATCAGCGACCTCATATCAGAAGCTCCCGGGCAGATAGACGACCGAAAAAATGCCGACCCAGACGATGTCGAGGAAATGCCAGAACAGCCCCAGGCGGTGGATGCGCGAAGTCACCGGAGCGCTCAGGCCCTTCACCAGCACTTCGATGCTCAGCACCACAATCCAGATCAGCCCAGTGGTGACGTGCAGGCCGTGGGTGGCTACCAACGTGAAGAAGGATGAGAGGAATCCGCTGCGTTCCGGCCCCGCGCCTGCGGCGACCATACCGTGGAATTCGAAAATCTCCATGGCGACGAAGCCCGCGCCCAGCGCGAAGGTGACCGCCAGCCAAAACAGCACGGCCCCCTTGTTTTCCGCCCGAATCGCCAGGCTCGCCAGGCCGAAGGTCGTGCTACTGAAGAGCAGCAGCATGGTTTCGCCGAAGGTATAGCTCAGGTCGAACAAGCTATGCGCCTGCGGACCGCCGGCGGTGCGGTCGACCATCACCGCGTAAGTCGCGAACAGGAGCGAGAAGATGATGGCGTCGCTCATCAGGTAGATCCAGAAGCCGAACGCTCGTTCGTCGTGAACGCGCGCCTCCTCCATCACGAGGGCCGATCCGTGCATGGGTGGCATCGTTGCGTCCGACATTATTCCGCGGCCTCCAAGCTGACTTCACTTTCCATCGTCCTCACGACAGAAGCGCTTATCATGTGCTCGCTGTGGTCCTCCGAGCTCCGCATGACGAGGAGGGCGAACATGCCCACGCCGGACAGCGCGGCCAGCCACCAGATGTGCCAAACCATTGCGAAGCCGAACACGAAGGACAGCGCGCCGATGATCATGCCGGCGCCGGTGTCGTCCGGTATCACGATGCCCTCGACCGGCGCCAAGGCCGGGCCGACCATGCCGTGCTTCTTGCGCCAGGCGAATTCGTCGATGTCGTGGACTTCCGGGATGACCGCGAAATTGTAAGGCGCCGGCGGACACGCGGTCGCCCATTCGAGCGTACGCCCGTCCCAGGGATCGCCCGTCTCGACCTTCAGCGTCGCACGGTTGCGGATGCTGACAACGAGCTGGACGATCTGACAGGCGATCCCGACTGCGATCAGGATCGCCCCAAACTCCGCCACGATCAGCCAGGGCTGCCAGCCGGCCGTGGCGTAGTGCGCCATGCGGCGCGGCATGCCCTCAAAGCCGAGAACGTAGAGCGGCATGAAGGCAAAATAGAAGCCGACGATCCAGGCCCAGAACGCACGCTTGCCCCACTTGTCATCGAGCTTGAAGCTGAACGCCTTGGGAAACCAATAACAATATCCGGCGAAATAGCCGAACAAGGCGCCCGGGATCAGCATGTTGTGGAAGTGCGCAACCAGAAAGACCGAATTGTGCATCAGATAATCGACCGGCGCGATCGCCAGCAATATGCCGCTCATGCCGCCGATGACGAATGTCACGATGAAGCCCAGCGTCCAGTACATCGGCTGCTCAAGGCGCACGCGGCCGCGGTACATGGTCATCAGCCAGTCATAGATTTTGACGCCGGTCGGCACGCCAATGCACATCGTGGCGATGCCGAAGAATATATTGACGTCGGCGCTTTCTCCCATGGTGAAGAAGTGATGTAACCACACCGTGAAGGACAGAATACCGATCGCCGCGGTCGCGTAGACCAACGAGACGTAGCCGAACAGCCGCTTGCCCGAAAAGGTCGCCACCACTTCGGAGAACACACCGAACGACGGCAGCACCACGATATAGACCTCCGGATGACCCCAGATCCAGAACAGGTTGGCGTAGTTCATCAGGTCGCCGCCGTGGCCATTGGTGAAGAAATGCATGCCGAGATAGCGGTCGAGCCCGAGCAGGCCGGCGGCGACGGTCAGTGCGGGAAAAGCGAAGATCATCAACACGCTGGTGATCAGCGCAGTCCAGGTGAACAGCGGCATGCGCATCAAGGTCATGCCCGGCGCCCGTCGCTTCAGAATGGTGACAAAGAAATTGATGCCGGTCAGCGTCGAGCCGACTCCCGAGATCAGCACCGCCCAGATCCAATAATCGACGCCGACGCCCGGGGTGTATCGCAGCTCCGAATAGGGCGCGATGGCGCTCCAGCCGGCGGTGGAAAACTTGCCGATCACCAATGAAACCAATACTAGGGCGGCGCCCGAGGCGGTCAACCCCAGGCTCAGGGAGTTCATGAACGGGAACGAAACGTCGCGAGTGCCGATCTGCTGCGGCACCACGATATTGATCAGACCGACCAGGAAGGGCATCGCCACGAAGAAGATCATGATCGTGCCGTGCGCCGAAAAGACCTGGTTGAAATGGCCGGGCGGCAAATAGCCGGGCGAATTGTACGCTACGGCCTGCTGCGTGCGCATCATGATGGCGTCGGAGAAGCCGCGAAGCAACATCACCAGCGCAAGCACGATGTACATGATGCCGATCTTCTTGTGATCGACACTGGTCAGCCATTCGGTCCACAGATAGCGCCATTTGCCGTACCAGGTGATGAGCCCGAAGATAGCGGCGCCTACGCCCACCTCCAGCACTGCACCGCCCAGCGCTATGGGGCTGTAAAACGGCAAGGCTTCTAATGTGAGCTTACCAAGCATGATCAAACGCTCCCAAGATTCGCCACGCCCTACGACGCCAACGGTTTTTTCGGCGGCAAAGTCGGCTGCTTGCCGCGCTGCTTCTCGACACGCTTTGCGATAGAGGGACTGTATTTCGCGATGACCTTGTAGAAGAGATTCGGTTCGACAGCGGAGTAGGTAGCGGCGCCGGTCGTGCCGGGCTGCTCCAGGCGGGCATAGGCGGCGGCACCGAGCGTCTTCGGCGAGTGCTTGACCTGCGCGATCCAGGCGCGGAAACGCGCGGGCGGAAGCGCCTTAACGGCAAAATGCTGATCGGCGAAGTCGCGACCGCTGAAATTGGTGTTGCGGCCGATGAAGTGGGACGGTTTGTCGGCAAGCATGTGAAGCCGGGTCTGCATGCCGGCCATGGTGTAGATTTGTCCGACCAGGCCGGGGATGTAGAGCGAATCCATCACAGTGTCGGAAGTTAGCTTCATGCTGACCGGCCTTCCGGTCGGAATGACCAGTTCGTTGACCGTCGCGATGTGCTGCTTGGGATAGATGAAGACCCACTTCCAATCGAGCGAGATCGCCTCGACATCAAGCGG
>JARRNI010000374.1:0-5089 GCA_037385125.1 Pseudolabrys sp. | reverse complement strand
TTCTGATAGGTGCAGGTCTTGAGGAACTTGCCGACCCACAGCCCGCCGGTATAGCGCGCCGCCTTCTTGGTCGGCAGCGTGTGGTTGGTGCCGATTACCTTGTCGCCGTAGGCGACGTTGGTGCGTGGGCCGAGAAACAGCGAGCCGTAGTTGGTCATGCCGTTGAGGAACACGTCGGGGTCGCGCGTCATCACCTGCACGTGCTCGGAGGCGACGCGGTCGGCCGCCGCGATCATCTCTTCCTCGCTGTCGCAGACGATGACCTCGCCGTAGTCGGCCCAGGCTTTGCCGGCGGCGTCGGCGGTCGGCAGGATCGTCAGCAGCCGCTCCACTTCGCTCATCGTCTCGCGCGCGAGCTTTTCCGAATTGGTAATCAGCACCGCCGGCGAGGTCGGCCCGTGCTCGGCCTGGCCGAGCAGGTCGGTGGCGCAGAGTTCGCCGTCCACGCTGTCGTCGGCGATGATCAGCGTCTCGGTCGGCCCGGCGAGTAGATCGATGCCGACGCGGCCGAACAATTGCCGCTTGGCTTCCGCCACGTAGGCGTTGCCCGGGCCGACGATCATGTCGACCGGGTCGATCGTTTCGGTGCCGAGCGCCATGGCGGCGACCGCCTGCACCCCGCCCAGCACATAGATGTTATCGGCGCCGCCGAAATGCATGGCGGCGACGATGGCCGGGTGCGGCCCGCGCTTGAACGGCGGCGCGCAGGCGATGATGCGTTTGACGCCCGCCACGCGTGCCGTGACGATCGACATGTGCGCGCTCGCCACCATGGGATAGCGCCCGCCCGGCACGTAGCAGCCGATCGAATTGACCGGAATGTGGCGGTGACCGAGCACGACGCCGGGCAGCATCTCCACTTCGAGATCATGCATGGTGTCGCGCTGCTGCTGCGCGAAGTTGCGCACCTGGATCTGGGCGAATTTGATGTCATCGATGTCGCGCTTGGGAACCTGCGCGATGGCGCGCTCGATCTCGGCCGGCGAAAGGCGGAAGCTTTCCGGCGACCACTTGTCGAACTTCTCCGACAGTTCGCGGATGGCGGCGTCCTTGCGCGCCTCGACATCGGCGAGGATGCCTTCCACCGTCTGCCGCACCTTGGCGTCCGCTTCCTTGATCGAGCTTGGGTCCATTCCGCGCTTGAGCCAGCGGGGCATGAGTTCCTCCTATTCCAGAGCTGCCGTCCCCGCGAAGGCGGGAACCCAGTACTCACTGAGTTTCGATCCTATTGCAAACGCCGGGATTGCTGGATGCCCCGCTTGCGCAGGGCATGACGGCAGAATGTGTGGCGATTCCGGTGCTTGAAATCGAAAGCTACTTGATCGCCTGCGGATTGATCGGGCTGCCCGTACCGCCGGTGATTGGAAGCGGCGGGCCGCAGAAGAAGAACTCGTAGATGCCGTCCTCGGCGCAGTCCTCGGCCAGCTCCTTGAGATAAAAGATCTCGCCCATGCACAGGCCCATGGCCGGGATCACCACCCAGTGCCAGGGCTGGTTGGCCTCCTTGGTTTCGTTCGGCCGCACCTCGACGCCCCAGGTGTCGGTGCAGATGGCGGCGATCTCCTTGTCCTGGCACCAGTAGCAGTTCTCGAACTTGACGCCGGGCGCGTCGCCGCCGGCATAGCCGCCCCAGTCGCCTTCCTCGTGGCAGCGCTCCATCTGTCCGGTGCGGATGATGACGAAGTCGCCTTTGCGGATCTCGACGTTTTGGTCCTTGGCGCATTTGTCGAGCTCATCGTTGGAGATCGACTCGCCGTCCTGCATCCACTTGACGCCGCGGAAGTGCGCGATGTCGAGCAGCACGCCGCGCCCGACCATCTTGTTCTTGGAATGCTCGATGCCGAGCACCGACAGGCCGCGCGAGTCGATCAGCTTGGCGTCGTGGCCGTTATAGGCCTTGTCCTCGTAGAAGATGTGGCCGAGCGCGTCCCAGTGGGTAGCGCCCTGCACGCACAGCATTAGCGTGTCGTCGGCGTAGCGGATCTTGTTCCAGTCCTGCTGGCCGGCGATGGCGTCGGTGCCGGTCGCCAGCATCTGGTGGATGGGGTTGAAGCGGCCGCCGAACAGGCCGGTCTGCGGCCCGGTCTTGTCGAGCGGGATGCCGAGCGCGAACACCTTGCCGGTGCGGATCAGCTTGGCCGCGTTGACGATGTCCTCCGGGGTCACGTGGTTGAGGGTGCCGACGTGGTCGTCTTTGCCCCAGCGCCCCCAGTTCGATAGCTTTTTGGAGGCCTCGGCGATCGCCTCTTTGCCGACTTTGATGTTCATGGCGTTTCCTTGTGCTTTTTTGTGCGCGTGGCGGCGCCGAATATTGCGATGGCGCGTTCAGCACATCAAGCGGGCGTCGCCGTCGTACGCGGCGTAAAGAGTCAGACCTTGCCGAGCGCCTTCAGAATTTTTCCCGGGGTGAAAGGCATATCCGTCAGGGGTTGTGCGCCCAGCGGCCGCAGCGCGTCGTTGATGGCGTTCATCACCGCGGCCGGTGCGCCGGCGGTGCCGGCCTCGCCGGCGCCCTTGGCGCCGAGCTCGGAATCGGCGGTGGGCGAGACAACATGGCCGCATTCGATGTCGGGCATTTCCGCCGCCATCGGCACCAGGTAGTCGGCCATGTTGCCGTTGAGCAGTTGCCCGCGCTCGTCATAGAAGCAGTGCTCGAAAAGCGCGGCGCCGATGCCCTGCACCACGCCGCCGCGCATCTGCTCGTCGACGAGCTGCGGATTGATGATGGTGCCGCAGTCCTCCACCACCCAGTGCTTGAGCAGATTCACGAAGCCGGTGTCGGGATCGACTTCCAGCCAGCTCGCCTGGATGCCGTTGGTGAAGGCGAAGGGCCAGGCGTGCGGCACGTAATGCCGCGTCACCATCAGCTCGGCCTGCACGCCGGCCGGCAGGGTGTCGGGGCGGAAATAGGCCACGCGCGCCAGTTCCGCGAGCGGCAGCCGCTCGCTGCCGCTGGCGGCGTCCACCACCACGCCGTCGCGGATGTCGAGGCTTTCGGGCTTGGCCTGCAATACGCTGCCGGCCACCGCGAGCACATTGGCGCGCAGCGCCTTGCCCGACTGCCAAGCCGCCTCGCCGCCGATGCCGGCCGCGCGCGAAGCCCAAGTGCCGCCGCCATAGGGCGTGTTGTCGGTGTCGCCCATGATCACGCGTACCTTGTCGATCGGCACGCCGAAGGAGGTGGCGACCACCTGCGCCACCACGCTCTCGGCGCCCTGGCCCTGCTCGGTGACGCCGACATGCACGATCACCGATCCTTGCGCGTCCAGCATCAGGGTGGCGCCCTCCTGCGAGGTGATGCGCGCGCCGCCAACGCCGTAGAAAGCAGCGGACGGGTTGGTCACCTCGATGAAGCTCGCGAAACCCAGTCCGCGATAGATGTCCTGTTCGCGATAGCGCGCCTGCTCGGCGCGCAGGCCCGCATAGTTCATCATCGAGTCGAGCCGGGCGAGCGTCTCGTGGTGCGACAGCCTCTCGAATTTCAGGCCGGCCGCCGACTGCGCCGGATAGCCGTCATCGGGGAAGAGGTTGCGTCGGCGCAGCTCGAGCGGATCCATGCCGATCTTCGCGGCGGCCATCTCGACCAAGCCCTCGGTCACCGCCACCGCGATCGGATGGCCGACCGCGCGGTACTGGCACATGACGTTCTTGTTGGTGAACACCACGCGCGCCGCCGCACGGTAGTTCGGCGTGGTATAGGGCCCGCCGACCAGGCTGACCACCTGGTTGGCCTCGATGCCGGAAGTACGGGGGTAGACTGAATAGGGGCCGACGCCGGTGAGGTCGTCGATCTCGAAAGCGGTGATCGTGCCGTCGTTCTGCACCGCGATCTTTGCCTTGATGCGGTGGTCGCGCGCATGGATGTCGGTGACGAAGCTCTCGATGCGGTCGGCGACGAATTTGACCGGCCGCTTGAGCAGCTTGGATAGTGCCACCGCCGCCATCTCGTCGGCGTAGACGTGCACCTTGATGCCGAACGAGCCGCCCACGTCCTTGGTCACCACGCGCACGCCCCGTTCGGGCAGGTCGAGATGCTTGGCGAACAGGTTCTGCATCATGTGCGGCGCCTGGTTCGCGTGGTAGACGGTCAATTTCCGCTCGCCTTCGTTCCAGTCGGCCACCACCGCGCGCGGCTCGGTGGTGACGCCGGTGTGGCGGCCGAACAGGAATGTGGTTTCCACCACAGCGTCGGCTTGCGCGAAGGCCTGGTCGGGCTCGCCCACTTCCAGCTTGCGCTCGAAGCAGAGATTGTCGCCCAGTTCCGGCTGGATGACCGGCGTGGTGGGGTCGAGCGCGGTCTCCGCGTCGGTCACCGCCGGCAATTCCTCGTAAGTCACTTCGACCAGCTCGCAGGCGTCTTCCGCTTGCGCGCGCGTCTTCGCCACCACGGCGCAGACGGCCTCGCCCTGCCAGCAGGCGCGCTCCACGGCGATGGCGTGCTGCGGCGCGGATTTAAGGCCCTTGAGATGGGTGAGCACGCCGACCCAGGGCGTCATCACCTTGGTCAGCTCTGCACCGGTCACCACGGCGATGACGCCGGGCGCTCCTCTGGCCGCCGCCGTGTCGATGCTGACGATGCGCGCATGGGCATGCGGCGAGCGCACGAAGGCGGCATGCGCCATGCGCGGCAGGCTGACGTCGCTGACATATTGCCCGCGCCCCTGCACGAGCCGTTGCAGGTTCGGCCGCGGCACCGAGCGGCCGATATAGGAGTTCGGCCGGTCGAGGGCGGTGAGCAGGGGCGGGGAGTCGGCGGCGATTTTCATTATTTCCCTCCCGCTCTTGCCTGTGCCACCGCCTCCACCGCGTCGACGATGGCGTGATAGCCGGTGCAGCGGCAGTAGTTGCCGGAGAGGTGCTCGCGGATCTGCTCGCGCGTGGGCACCGTCTTGTTTTCCGCCGCACGCTTCAGCAGGTCCTGGGCCGCCACCAACATGCCCGGCGTGCAATAGCCGCATTGCAGCGCGTTGCGCTGCGCGAAGGCCGCCTGCAGGTCGGCGATCTCCTCCAGGTCCGACAGGCCTTCGATGGTGTCGACTTCCGCGCCGTCGCATTGCGCCGCCAGCATCAGGCAGCCGCGCACGATGGC
>JARRNI010000373.1:4904-10001 GCA_037385125.1 Pseudolabrys sp. | reverse complement strand
GTCTGCCAAAGCTGGTTCGGTGCCGTTGTCTTGTCCTTGAACTCGTCGGCTGCCTTCATCACGTTGGAGGCAGGACTGGCAATCAAGTTGCAGCCTTGAGCAGGCGATAGACGGCGGCCTCCGACACAAAGTAGTTTGCCGTGTCGGTAAAGCCCGTGGCCAGTTCCCGCGGCGGTCATCTTCGCGTGCATAATGCATGCGCTAATAATGCAGCGACGTCCTTAGCTTTATCTTCTAAGCAGCCGCCCAAGGCAAGCGCGGCTAAGAGCGCGAGTCCTGTTCTGGCGACACAGCGTGAATTGAATAGCTGTGGTCCCGGTTGGGTTAGTCAGCATATGGAAATCTGCGACTCCTGCCCTGGGGGACGTCATCTTCGCGTACATAATGCACGCGCTAATAATTTCGACTACGCGATCTCAGAGACCGCCAAACTTAAAGTTAATTCCGCCTTTGATCATCTGAATGTCCTGCTCAAAGTTAATCGGCATCGATCCGGCAAGCGGATCTCTTACAATAACGCTGGCGGTACCAAGCCGGATGTAGTCGTATTCAATAAATCCGGTCCAGCTGGGCGTAAAGCCATATTCAAAGCCTCCACCCGCTATCCAGCCAGTGCGCGTCTCATTGGCAGAGGCAAGGGAAAAGGCCGTATCGCTCACATCAACGATATTGTGCACCCAAGCCGCACCGCCTTTGCCGTACATTAGAATATTGCCCCATGCGTAACCTGCGCGCCCTGTAACACTAGCGAGCCAAACGGTTTTGTAATAGAGGGTCGTGGTCGTTGAGAATGGATCGGCGAGGTCGGTATTGATCGTGGTCCAAGACACATCCCCTTGGCCACCGAATACCAAGTTTCCCGTTTGGAAATCAAAACCGAGTTGTAGTCCGCCCATGAAACCGGTGGCCTCATCGGCGATTGGAGTGTCAAGCGGTGCAAAGTTTACGCCCGTGGGATCATAGAATTTGGCGCTGCTTAAGACGGTGCCCATTTGGCCGCCGGCGTAGAATCCAGTCCAGTTGTAGACCGGTGAGGGAAATTGCGTTGCTGGCATCTGAACCGGGAAATCGGCTGCACTAGCCGATTGGCTCACACCTAATGCTAAAGCCCAAATTGCGGCAGCGATGAAATAGGACCGCACGTTGTTGCTCCCTCATCCAACAGGCTGGCAAGCACGCAACGCTGCGAAATAAAGACGCCCTGTCCGAGACCGCCCGGAAAGTGTCCTAAGCTCGAAATTGAACGTAGGCGGAGTATGGTTACCGAAACGTAAATGAGGTCACCGGCCGAGATGTCCCTAGTGCGCTCAAGTTTAATCTTCCCCTACCTCGCTTCTCGCCTTTGAGCAGACTCCTAGCTCAGATCTCTAAGCATTAGGCATCGCAGTCGTCTGAGTACTGGCATGTCGTCGGCTCCCCAAACTGCTACCCGTGATTGCATTATATTTTTATTTCCTTTTAAGTCGTGTTGAGCAGAAACGTTGCTAGACCGTGACTGTCCTGCCCCAGCCCAGCGCGGCGAGTGACATCGCTGGCCCAACGCCCTACAGCGCTGTGTTGTCGTCGAAGGCCACCCCTTATCCTGCGTTGGCGGCGCACGGAGCCCGCCGACGGCGCTTGACCTTAGCGGGGCGCGCGACCCACGCCCCGCACCACAATTCGGCGAGTGTCTCTGGGAACCAGCACCACCAACCCTTTAGGTCGCCCGACCGTTGCGCCAACTCGGTGGCAGGCGCCGACATTTTCCCATTTCAGGAGCGCTTTCGTTCTTATTCCAAAACAGGCAGTTGCCCCAGCAATGTGTGTCATGGGAATTACCCGCACTCAAATCCAGCTCTTTGCGTTTTCTTCCGTTGTCATTATCCATGCACTCTCCTCAAAAAATAGAGTCTCCAGCTCAGGACTACAGGTCAGGTCGATTCCCGACCTCAACGCTTGGCACCTACGCTGTTGCTGTCGCTCGGCCAGCGCCAACAACATCACGCCGCCATCCATCGATGGCTTCGATCGCTGCATACATCTCGTATTCGTGCCGAGAGCGGCGCCCACGGTGCCGAGTTGTCCTTAATCCGATTTAACTGTCAATTAACCTCGTTCTCCGACGGCGCGCTAAAAAATACTCGCGATTAAGCATTGAACGGAGAAAATAATAAACAAGTCCCGAAGATTTATCGTTTTCGGGCAAATCAGCGATCCGCGAAATATCGGCATGTTTGTTCCGCGCCCGAAGGGGGTGCCTGTTGAAAAATATAAGATTCAGCTTTAGAACAATCGTCGTGCTCATCGCCTCCGTGCTATGCTATCAAGTAGCAATTGCCGACCACGGCCCAGTAACGGATAAAGGCTTAAACGCGATTCAACCGCGTTCAGTCGAACTCAGCCCGGAAATCGGTTCGAGACCAGAGCGTAAGTTGCCGGTGAGGTTGCTAACACTCGAGCCTGGGGGCATTGTTTACCTGCGCAGCCAAAGTCGGCTAACCGTACTTCAGGTTATCAAGGGCATATTGACCTCGCACCCGCAAGGTAAGCCTGCAGTCGTTCTACGCGCTGGCGTGGGTCTTGTGCAGGACAAGGACAGCAATTTTTGGGTGCACAACACCGGCAGCGGTCCAGCCCAGTTTATCTGGCTTCCGATTTATTAGGAGCGCCTCCAATTCCAATTGGGAAATTGGGTAATTTGCGATCTAGCAGTCTGCTGAAAGACTGACGAGTCGAAGCGCTTTTGGTCTCTTTGGAGCAGTTGTTTTTGCTTGGGCAGTCAATCTCGTGTTGGCTTTGCCGCCGTGGACGCTGTCGGCCTAGGCGGCGATCAGCTTGGGAATACGGACCAGGTTATAGGCGATCAGGTTGAGCAGGAAGTCCCCGGCGACGCGGTCGCGGCCGCGATGTTTGGTCCTGCGCAGCGTGCCATGCTGCTTGCCCCAGCCGAAGATGCATTCGATCATCGGCCGGCGCGATTGCGACATGCCATAGCCCTCGTGCCGCGTGGTGCGTCCATCGATGGCGTTGCGGCGGTGCGTGCCGGTTGAAGTGATGGGCTCGTTCTGCGTTACATGCGGAGTGACGTTGAGGGCGCGCAGCTTGGCCACATGATCGGCCGTGTCATAGGCCTTGTCTTCACGGGCCGTGATGCAGCGCCCGACCTCTCGGGCCTTGGCTTTAAGCATCATCTCCGAAGTGCGGCGCTCGGCGGTACCGGTGGCCAGCGTGACCATGCCGGCCACCGCCAGCCCGTGCCGGTTCTCTATGCTGGCGTGGCCCATATAGCACAGCCTCGCCTCCCGGCCGACGGCCTTGCGATAAAGGCGGCTGTCGGGATCGCTAGTGCTGGCGTGAGTATCGTTCTTGCGCTTCTGGCCATGGAAGTTGGCCCCGCCGTCGCCATCGCTGCGCGCGGCGGCTTTTCTGCCCGAGGTCTGGCTACCGGAGGCCGATACCGAACGTCTGCGGCGCCTCGTGGCCCGACGCAATCAGGTCGTCCGGAACCGCACCCGGATCAAGAACGAAGTGCATTCGATCCTGCACGCTTACCTGATTCCGAAATGCCTGCACGCCGAGTTGTTCGGCCGTCTGGGGCATGCGATTGGTCGTCTTCTCGGATAGTTGATCGAGTCTGTGCTTGTTCTTCATTATTGTCCAAGCAGTGGCTCGGGGAAGGCCCAATGCCTTCGCTTTCCGGTCTAGCGCGGGGCAACCGGATAAATTTAGCTCTTCGGCGGTGCTCATTTGCACAGCATGAAGTCTGACCCCCGGCTCACAATGCAAATGTCTGATAGGTCGAGTACTGATTTTCTCACATAATGGGACCTCATTAAGTTGAGCCCGCAGGCCAGGCCCTCGGCTACACCACAGGCCCCTGGCACCACTGGTCCGGCCACTCCCAATGAAGCTCGCTTGCACCTTGGCTCCCAGCTCTTCGTCGGTTCGACGCCGATCAATACGCATAAAAAATCACTGCTAATTGTATCGGGGATACGGCGATCCGTAAACGAGTTGCCGGGGTGGCAGTTCTTGCGGCGGTCATTCGACCACATAAAATGGCGGCCGCGCTGCCATGCTACACTAGATTGTCACCAGCCAGCAGGTAATTGAAGGAATCGGAGATTTCAAAAAACGAAAATACGCTACCTGCCCTAGTTTTCGTGATCAGATTTACAGTTTGCTAATCAGCCTCGATGAATGGGAAGCTGGTTCGGGATTCGGTCTGCCCCCGAAAAAAACTGGGAGGCCCACACCGGGGCTTATTTTTTAATGTCGCCCGTATTTGAGATCGCTACCCTAAACTGGAATTATCTAATCAGGGGCGTACTTATTTTGAAAAGTTTTATTGGCATTTCCGACACTTTTGCCAGAAGACGAAAGGCTTCCGATAATCAAAGGAATACGGAGAGTAGATTATGAAGCGGACATTTGGGGTCTCTGTCGGCGCTTTCCTTGTCATCGCCGTCGCCTGGTGTGTCTACCTAGTTTGCTATCAGCCGACGACGGACCAGGATCTCGACCCCCTAGGCCCAGTCAACCTGACATTTAATAGCCAATTCAGAAATTAGAGACCATGTAGCTTTTCGCAAAGAAGGCAGCTCCAGGCGCTAATGAAATCGGAGTTGCAAGTTGGCGGGCTTAAAAGTGAAAAATGTAAATAACAATGAATATTGGAGCAAAGGCCGAAATACTGAGTTGCCATTCTAAGCCATATCATACGGCTGAAACACAGGGGTCGCTATTCTGCCACTAGTTGGCAATGAGGTTCACCATGAGCAAAAGCGAGCTCAAAGAAATCGCTTTTCAATGGGCAGCTTTATCGTCGCTTGCGCTGTTTTATATCGTAGTCCTTAGTTACGTTGGCTGAAAAACGTGGAACCGCCGACGAGATACGCCGCTCTTTCCTTACATCCCGTCAGCCGTGGCGCCGTTGCTGCCGTCTTCCGCTCATCTTTGCTGGATTGATGGAGCGCGCAAAACAAATGGCTCGGCGCATCCCGCGCTAGAGGACAAAAAGGGGCCGCGCTATGGGGCGCGGCCTTAAAGGATTGCTTCCTTGTCCCCTCGGCGCCAGCGGGGGGAAAAGCCGCGCCAGAGACTGCACTTGGTATTGCA
>JARRNI010000373.1:0-4889 GCA_037385125.1 Pseudolabrys sp. | reverse complement strand
GGCATTTCGACAAACTGCATGATATCGATGAATTTATTAAGCGACTTATTTGCGACGCTACGATTGGGTTACGTCGATTCAGTGCGGCTCATAACGGGCCTGGAAAGATAGCGGCTAAGTTAAAGGACGTGCGGCTCGGCACAAGGCCGAGCACGCCGCAAATACAAGTGGTCGCGCGCCCCTACGTGAATGTCGGCCAAATAGTACCTCACTCGCGCTGCTAGCACCCGCCACACGACATCCGGTTTTCAACACGTCAATACCGCTCGCGCGGCCACTGCTTAATTGCAAATTGGGCGCGGGCTCTGAATCTCAGAGGGAAAAGGCATCGACATGTGCGTCGGCGCTGATAAAGTCCGGCCGGTGGCGCTGGTAATGTCCACCGCGCTCTCTTGTTATTTGAAACAGCGTGTTTAAAAATACTTTCGGGGAATATTCGGGGACTAGCGGGGAAGTGGGGCAATGTCAGAAACTCGACTTACGCAGGCTCCGCTGATAGCAGCGGGCCGAAAGCATCAGGCTGCTGGGCGCCGACAGCAAGGCAAGATCAGACAGGCTGCAAAAATCAAGGAACTACAGAGGGTCTTACTTGCGCATGGCTATGAATCGGCTGGCCAACAAGCGGCCCTGCTTGGATTAAAAAGAAGTACGGTCTGGGCGATTTTTAAGTCCGAGCATGCACGCGGAGGCATGTCTAGTAGCACAGTTAAGCGAATGCTCGCTGCTAAGGGCATACCAAAAGCGGTGAAGAAGGTAATCAATGAATACCTGATTGAGAAGCTGTCGGGTGCTTATGGTCACGAGCAAGCTGCGCTGAAATTATTTCGGAGTCGTGCAGGGCTAACTGCTGACGCGAATTGGGCAGGCGAACTCGACACGACATCTCGAATTTCGGCGGCAACATTTCGACAATCCGCACCGCAATTAGGCGCCGATACTGAATTTCAGAATGAAAATGCATAGACATGCCCGTCGGCGCCGACATAAAGGTGATGGCCTGTCGCAATCAATGACTGGAAGTGACGAAGGCCTCTCATCCTTTGGGGGCTAATGAAGATCTGCGCGCCGGTATCGCCTCTGAAGCCGTGCAGGCGGTTGTCTCCCTCGGCGCCGACTATCCATACGATTGGATTTGAATGTCCATCGGTTGTGGTCACTATGGGAGAACCTGCGCCGCGCATGGGGCCGCACCAGGCCGTGTTCATCACCGGCGGAGATCCGGGCCTGATCCTTAATACGGTCAAGTTGTTGTCTCGATGCAAAGCTGGGCAATGCGTCCCGGGCGATTGGAACGCGACATAGATATCTTTGCCGACCGGATAGGCAGCGGGAGCGGTCCGAATTGGTTGGCGCGAAACCAACGTGGTGGCCAATTCGCCCCCTATGCCACCGAGATTTTTCCGGTCGAGAAGATAGGCCTTGCCGTTCTTGCCGAAGGCCAGCACGAGGTCGTTCTCACCGCTCTGGCCAGGAAGGTCGAGCGGAACTGGGTTCGTCCCGCCTAGATCCAGATCGCGCCGGTCGAGCATCCGCCAATCCCGCGGCGCAAAGAAGTCACGCTTGGATTCAGTCCGATGCAGGTCCGGTAAAAGACGAAAGACCCCCTCGCCGTCGCGCCAGTTCTTGGCACCCATCGTGTTGCCAGTGGCGAAGAAAAGATGGTGCGCAACGATGCTCATGCCGCCTGGGGCCCAGATGCCGCCACCGCGCGCCCGCGTTTGCCAGCTAACGACCTTGCCGGAATCATCTAGGGACACCCCCACCACCCAGCCGTGATAGTCACCGCAATCGCCATAGTGGCCACCGAAAGGGACGTAGAGGGTGTTGTCGATGATGGAAAGGGCGCCGCGTTGATTCTGAACGCGTGGATCGAAGGTCCGTCCCTGCTTGCGTAACGCGGCAGCGACGTCGACCGGCCAGCCTTGCAAAACCGAGCCATCCTTCAGCGATGCGGCGAAGATTTTGTGATGGACCCCGGTGGAATCGTGGATGGCGGCATCGAAATAGATGGCGCGCCGAGACGGATCGATCACTGGAGTTCCAGTGATGCCGAGTGGATCGATATTGCCGCAAGGCAAGGACGAGGACGGGACAGGATGGCCGACCGAACGCTTCCAGACCTGTTTGCCGGTTCGTGCATCGAAAGCCTGAACGACGTTGCTCTCGGTCGCGACAAGTAATATTGCCGTCTTCGAATCCGGGGCACGCCAATAGAGCGGCTGGGCATAAACGTGCCCAGACGCGTGAGCTTCGAATTCGCGGTCGAGGTGCACGGCCCGAGCCGTTTCCCAAGTGAGACCCGGCACCATAAAATTGCCAGAGCGGGACGCGTCGGCGTGATAGGTCACGATCGAGCGCTCTTGCGCAGCGGCGGGAAGTGATGAACTCGCTGCCAATAACGCGACCGTTAGTGTTGCAATGTTAATTTTCATCACGGGGCCTGTTTGACTTGGCGCAGCGCTGCAAACGAAGTGAGGTGCCCCGGTCTGGTTTTAAGCGCAGGCTGCTGAACTGCCGCTGGCCCATCGTCAAAAAGAAAGGTTTACTACCGGGCCAATTACTGGTCAGCGATAGTTTTGATCCTGCGTGTCAGACGCCTTCCAGGCCATCAACTGAAACTTATGATGGCAAGCATCACAACGGAAGATACGTATTTCCATGGCGTCGCTCGGCTTGACTTCGAGTAAGCGCATTTCGGCTCCGCATCGACATTCAGGCAGCGCGGTCGATTCGGGATTTAATAGATTTTCGAGCTTAGACACGGGTCATCACACAACGCCAACTGATGAGCCATTATAAAGAGCGTGGGAATACTCTCAAGTCCTGAATTAGGTTAGGCTTAACCGCGATCCATCCCATTTCTACTCGCACCCGTGGGCCTCCGCAGCGCGTCGCGCTTTAACCAGATTTTTTGGGTTGGCTCTAGCCGGCGCGGAGTTCATCAAGGATTCGGTCGATCCAATTATCCGCGGTGTAACAAGTCGACTGGATCGGTAGTGGATGACGGCTGTCGCAGTCGGCAGGGGCGATATCGAAATTGTAGCCCTTGGTAGCCATGCATCCAATGATAAAGCGGCTCCTGGGGCTGCTCGCATTGAAGGTGGGGTATCCGTAAAAGCGGTCGGCTTGCCTGGAGCAGGCAGCGATTTTCTTAGCTTTGCCTTGGTCTTGTAAGCAGCCGCCTAAGGTAAGCGCGGCCAGCAACACGATTGCTGTTCTGGTGACGCAACGTGAATTGAGTAGCGGTAGGCCAGTCGGTTTCATCGGCATATGGGAGTCTGCAAACCCTGGCCCGAGGCCTAGCGGGTCCATCTCAGAGATGGCCAAACTTAATGTTTATTCCGCCTTTGATCATCTAATTGATCAGGTCAACGTTAATCGACGTCGTTCCGGCAAGCGGATCGGCTACAATAAGGCTGTTGGGGCCAAGCCGGATGTAGTCGTATTCAATAAACCCGGTCTAGCTGGTGGCGGCCTCTTCCATTTCTCAAATACCTAACGGAGCGGAACTGGCCAGCTCGCTATATCAGGGGATGGCGTTGGTCTTCGTTGAACTTTTTCGCGACCCATTGATCGGTCTTTCTGCCAGATACCGTTGAACAACGGCACGAACAGCGCGTGGAGTTTCATGATTGGTCAATATTCGATCGATTGTTTTCTTAGATAGGCGACCGAGTTTGTGCTTGTTCGTAATTATTGTCCAGGCAGTGGCTCGAGGGAGGCCCAATGCTTTCGCTTGCTGGTCTAGCGAGGTATAGCCAGATGAAATTAGTGCTGCGGTGACGTCCTGAATTTTGCTTTTGCATGTGCGGACGCTCAAATATTGAGCGACCTCAAGGTGCTCGCTCACAGGCAAAGCTTCGCCGGTACGCGTAATCCGAATCTGGGGCTTTGTGCTCATTTTACAGTCCGAAGTTGTGTTCCCCAGCATGTGCTGCACGGTAAGCGCTGGTGCCGATGCGGATGTGATGGTCATCACAAAAAGGCGTGTTTTCAGCGTATTGTGGTTGCGGTACGCCCGACGGCGCAACCGCGCGTGGGTGCGTATGGAGGCGTCTCGCGAAGCGTCACTCGGTTTCCTAATGACCTGACCCGTAAGCGGCCTTGCGACCGCACGTCCCTGACGGGTTGATTTTGGCCAGGGTGCTTTCTGGCCAAGACGCCGCATGATCCACCGCCCAAAAATCGCGACTAATGTGACCGGGATCACAGCCAAAATGGGCATGAGGTTCTATAGAGGGTGCAATCCAAGCAATGGGAGGCAGCCATGAACACTACCGTTAATAGCTGGGTTGCCATCCAGGCACGTATCGCCGAATGGCAGCGCCAGTACCGCAATACCGATTATAGGCCGACGGATTTTCTTTTCGGCGACGCAAAAATGCGGGCAGACCAGCTAACCCAAGTAGCGTTGTACCGCGCGTTCTAATAGCCGCTGCTTCGCAAGAGAATGGAGGCCACCCTAGTTGGCGGCCTTTTCCATTTTCAAATCCCTAATTGAGCCGGGCGGGACGGCTCGCGCTTTTTGATTAGCTTTTGCTGCTGGTCCTTTCGGGGCTGGCGGCGGACCTACTGAAATCATTGCTGATTTTGGCTTCGTTCTGCCAAAATCATAGAGTTTGCTACTTTAGATTGTCTAACCGTCAAACACTCGTTCTGATAGTGGCACCCACCACCCTGCCGTTCGCTCTGACGAAGAGTTCAGCCGCGTGGTTGCTGGGCGCGGGACATTCAGGGCTTTTTGGCTTGTCGCCGCGCAAGGTCAAAGGCGCGGATGGCAAATTTCCGTCGCGAAAGTGCGCGTCGTTCGGAGCGGTCCATAGCCAGTAGCGCTTTGGTTTCTTGTGATAAAATTGTTAGGAACTTTTTTTGGGGTTCTTGCGGCGTTG
>JARRNI010000372.1:0-5109 GCA_037385125.1 Pseudolabrys sp. | reverse complement strand
CTTTCAGCAACCCGGGCATGGACCCAGGATCCTCTCACCACTAACGCCCAAGGCTCGCCATTCTCTTGGCCTGTCAGTTTTTCGAGGTGCCCGAGGGCGCCCTGGCTGTCGCCTGGATTGCCGACGCGCGCGTCAAACTCGCTGTCGGAACTGCCGACGACGGCGTTCAACGACCGCTGTGCGGCGTCCTTATAGGGCTGCGGGTCGCTGACGGTGAGATTGGAGGCACCATCCAACTCGTTGATCGCGGCCTGCAGGTCGCGGAGCGCTGCCATCGCTTCATTGTGCTCGCCGCCGCCGTGAGTAGCGGCGGCGGCGGCATTCGCAGAAAATAGCGCGAAGGCAAGTACAATGCCGGTGGCCATGCCCGCAAGGGGACGAGGCCACCGGCCGTTGCTGGAACGCGTCACGGCAAGTCCTACTTCGACGCGTGCGTCTTCGGTCCGCCGACCTTGAAGGCGGTCAGCACATCCGGCCCGATGCGCTTGAGCTCGGGCACCTTGAGGAAGCCAGGGTCACCGGCCGACACGAGCACGTAACGCGCGCCGCCCATCGTGAAGGTGGCCGGCGGCGAAACGATGCTGGCGCCGGTGTCGTGGTGCCACAGCAGATCGCCGTTCTTGGGGTTATAGGCGTTGAAGTTGCCATTGAGCATTCCGGTGAAGACGACAGACCCCGTGGGGCTGTCCATCACCAAAGCGCTGCCGTTGGCCGGCAGGCCGAGGTGATGGCGCCACTTGAATACGCCGGTGGCGACATCCACCGCGCTGAACCAGCCGCTGTTCGGACCCGTCAGGCTCGGGAAGGCGCCGCCGAGATAGAATTGACCGGCGACGTATTCGGCCTTGTTCTTCGCGCTCCATTTGCCGCACTGATTGGTGCTGGGCACGAAGAAGGTGTTGGTCGCGGGATCGTAGGCCCCGCCGTTGAACTCGACGCCGCCGTTGGTGTTCGGGCAGGCGTAGTTGACGCCATGCTTTGGCGGCTCCGTGTTCTGGCCCATCTGGTAGCTCACCGGCGTGCGGCTGACGAGGTGGCCGTTCGCCGCGTTGAGAATCCAGAAATTGCCGGCCTTGTCGCCGGCCGCCACCAGCTTCGTCTCCTTGCCGTTGACCATGCCGGTGAACCGCACGGGCGGCATGGCCGGATCCCAATCATGGGTGTCGTGGGGAACGAACTGGTAATACCATTTCAGCTTCGGCTTCTTGCCCGAAATATCGAGCGCGACCATCGAGTTGGTGTAGAGGTTCTTGCCTTTGCGCACGGAACCCAGGAAATCCGGCTGCGGGTTGCCGGTGTCGGCGTAGAGCGTGTCGGTGTCGGGATCGATCGCGACACCGCTCCAGATGGCGCCGCCGCCGCGCTTCCACGAGTCGCCGCTCCAGGTGTCGTGGCCCTTCTGGCCGGGACCGGGGACCGCGTTCCACTGCCACAGCCGCTTACCGGTTTTTGGATCGAAGGCGCTGAGGTTGCCGATGCCGCCCCAGTCGCCGTTCGACACGCCGAGCAGGATTTTCCCTTTATAGGGGACAGGCTGCATCGTGTAGAAGCTGTTCTTCGGGTTTGCGACGGTCATCTTGTTCCAGAGCACTTTGCCGGTCTTGGCATCGAGTGCAACCAGATGGCCGTTGATCATCGCTTCGAACAGCACGCCGTTCAGAATGCCGACGCCGCGATTGCGCGAAAAGCCGACAATCTGCGTCGGCTTGGGATTGTACTGCCATTTCAACTTGCCGGTCTTGGCATCGAGCGCATAGACGTCGTTATGGTAGGACGTGATGTAGACGGTCCCGTTCCAGACGATGGGCGAAGCCTCGACCGGCCCCTTGCCCGGAATATTGAAGGTCCAGGCCACCTTCATCTGGTCGACATTGGCCGGCGTGATCTCGCTTTCCTCGACCTGTCGATTGTTGCTGTAGTTGCCGGCCGGCAGGATCCAATTGGCGCTGTCGGATTGCGCTTTGAGCAGCGCGCTCGAAGACGGACCCGATTGAGAAAGCGCGGCTCCTGGCAAGGCGAGGACAGCGCCGCCCGCGAGCAACGCGCCCAGCAATAGAGAAGTCCTTGGTCGCATGTTTCCTCTCCTGTTTTGCCGATTGAGATCGGTCAGTGATTGCGCTCTTGACAAAATGTCCGTTTTGGCGGCTTCGCAGCCGGATTGGCCAGCCGACTTGCCGACAAATGACGGCTCCGGCCGGCATGTCACCACACATCGAGGCGTTCTCTCCCGCCTTGCGGGAGAAGCGGATCGTCAAGATGGAATCGCCGGCCGTTCAGTCCGTAAGAGGTCCAACAGGCAAAAGCGCCGCGCCGGCGGTAGCCGAATGATGATGGTGAGACTAAAGCTCGGCCGGTAAATAGCCGTTGATTTCGAGGCCGATGCAGAGCTCGAGTAGGGTCGGAGTGGTCCACGTCATGGCAATTTCCTCACGCTTCAAGCGTCGCCCTACAAAATAAGCTTATAGCCGGACAGCGCCGGTGACAATAAGCGTCTTACCAATTTTTTCTCGAAGCCCATTCGATCACGGTCGCGAACATACGGGCCGGAGCCCAATGTCGTTATCGTTTCGGTTTGACACTTGTCGCATTCGCTCGGTTGATTGCGGCGCAGCATCAGGACTGCAGCAATTTTTATTGGCGGTGCCTGCCATTTGGTTTCGGTCAATTCACGATCTGAACCTGCTGATCTCCGATTTTCGTTTGCCCACATATGGCCAAGCCCCGCGTGAGGGCGATGCGGTAGGCGCGACCTACCGGTGTTCAACGTCGGAATCCGGGCGCAGGATGATGCGTTTACGCCGCCCTAGTCGACGATTTCGGCGCCGTTCGCAACCACTGTGGCGAAGCGGTCGGCCAGCGCCGCCAGCGCATTGCGCTGTACCTCGGCAGCCGACACGGTTTCTCCCGTCAGCGGATCGGGCAGGTCGCGCGTCGCCGTTGCGGCGGCGACCACGCTCGTCTTGAAGCCGTGATCGAGCGCCGCGCGCGCGGTTGCCTCGACGCACATATGCGTCATGAAGCCGGTGAGGATGAGCTGCTTGCGGCCGAGGCCTTCCAGCGCGGCGCCGAGGGTGGTGCCGGCGAACGCGTTGGGCAGGCCCTTTTCGATGACCGCCTCCGTACCGGCGGGAGCCGCCCCGTCCGTGATGGCGAAGCCGGGTGTGTCCGGGCCGAATGCGCCGCCGGCGCGGCCGCGGTGCTGGACATGAATGACGGGAACCTTCGCCTTGCGCGCGCGTGCCAGCAATGCGCTGATTTCCTTGAGCGCGGGGTCGATGCCGCTCAGCGGCAGCTTGCCGTCGACATATTCGCGTTGGGCATCGATGACGATCAGGACGGAGTCGTTCAGGTGCGGCGTGGTGGCGGGCGCGCCTGCGAGTTCCAACAGGGTCTTTGGCGGCATGATCTTCTTGCTTTGAGAAGCGAACACCGGAGAGCGTTCCTCACTCTCCGGTGCGTATTGCTTCAGCCTATCGGCTTATTCATGGTTGGCGTCGTCGTCGGCCGCTCGAAGTCAAAATGCCCCCAGCAGGATCGCGCCGACGAAAGCGAACACGGCGCATACAGCTAGCACATTCAGCTTCAAGGTAAGGTCCACGGCAGGGTGCCTCCCTTGTTGATGTAGCCTCAAGCTAGCATAGAACGCCAACGCCCCGAAGCCAGTTGCGCGGCGCGCAAGCAAAATTTGCCTGTCGGGCCATGCGCGGCCGGAATGGCGGGATCAAATAATTGATCCTCCGATGCAAAATCCTCGCTGCACAAAAAGCAGCGGTGCAAAACGATTCGGCCGGCCGGATTGTACCGGCGAAGGCGTGGCGTTCGCGGGCGAAACGGCGGCAATGGGATAGGATTGTGTTCAGGTGCGGCAAATTTGCATAAAGGGCGAAGCCGCCGATTGCGCTGCGGCAGGGACCGGGCCGGCCGCGCGGCGGCACCGCGCCCGGAAAGGAATCCTTATCCTTAACGGCTTCGCGTCCGTCAGCGTTGAAATCTCGTTAAAGATACCGCCCGCATTTTCGTGCCCATGAGGTGGGCACTGGTATTTTCGATCGGTGGAGTAGGGGTGTTGCTGGCGCTCGCCGGCTGCGGGCGCAGCTTTTTTATGGGCTCCGAGCGCGCGCCCTGGCGCCACCAGGCCGAGGTCGCCTGCATGAAGTCCGGCGCCGTCAAGATCGGCGTCACGCATCTCCACCCCATCGAGGGGCCGGGCGCCTGCGGCATGGATTTCCCGCTCAAGGTAACCGGGCTGGGCGAGGCCTCGCCGGCCATGAGTTATACGGGCGAATTGCGCCCGCCGGGCTCGATCCCCACTGTTTCGTCGGGCGATATGCCGAACTGGCCGCCCAGCCAGCCGCGCTATACGCCGCGCTACCAGCGGCCGCCGGAAACCGCGCCGGTGCAGTCGCAGCCGGTGCCGCCGGCGCAGGCGACGCAGCAGCCTCGCATGCGCTGGGTCACCGGGCCGCGCGGCATCGACCTCTCGAAATCGCCGCCGGCGCAGGCGCCGATGTCGATCAGCCCTCCGTCAGAGCAGCCGGTTACCACTATGTCGCCGCGCGCCGCGCCGCCCGCTGCGCAGCCGTCCGTCCTGGCGCCGCGCGCCCGCGCCACGCCGAGCGACATTCCCGACGACGCCGTCATCCCGCCCGGCGGCAGCGCCGCCGTGCCCGCGCCGGCGCGCCAGCACGCCTACAACGCGCCGGTCTATGAGCCGCCGCGCCAGCAGCACGCGCTGCCGCGCCTCGGCCCCGCGCGCGTGCCGCAGAACGCCACCCTCATCCCGGCCGAGGTCAAGCCGCCGGCCAAGCTCGCTTGTCCGCTGGTCTCCGCGCTCGACCGCTGGGTGAGCGAGGGCGTACAGCCGGCGGCCATCCACTGGTTTAAGTCGCCGGTGGTGGAGATCCACCAGATCGGCTCCTACGCCTGCCGCGACATGGTCGGCGCTGGCACCCACCACATTTCCGAGCACGCATTCGGCAACGCGCTCGACATTTCGGGCTTCACCCTGGCGGACGGCCGCACCATCACGGTGAAGGACGGCTGGCACGGCTCGCCGGCGGAGCAGGGCTTCCTGCACGACGTGCAGCTCTATGCCTGCGAGACCTTCGT
>JARRNI010000371.1:0-5998 GCA_037385125.1 Pseudolabrys sp. | reverse complement strand
GTAACCGTCGGCCCGTCATTCACATTGCCGGTGACCGCTTCGCCGTACGTCACGGTGCCCACGACTGAATAGCCGCCGCGCACGGCATGGACCGCGCTCGGGCTGACGACGCCGCAGTCGTCGGCGCCACAGCACCATGCGCCCGCCGGATTGCGGTAGGCGCCTTGGCTGATCCAGATGTCATGGGCTAGCGCGGTCGAACCGATGAGGGAAACACCGACGACCAGGAGAGAGCGAAGTAAAGTACGCGGCATGGGTGGCCTCCATCAAAAACCTCCCGGCGCGTCGTTGAAGTTTCTTGCCCTCCCGCCTCCCAGAATGGATTGCCGCTGGATTGGTTCCAACGCGGTCAATCTCGTTTGAGCCTCGCCCGCCCAACCTCCGCGACCACGCGAGCTTGTGATCAGTTGTGACGAATCAAGGCTTACGCAAAATGCTAGCACGGTCCGGGGGATTCGCTAGGCCGATTTGTGCAGTGCGGTATGACCGGAACGCATTTCTCGGGACAAAGAAATCGCATGGTTTTCCAAAGGATAAGTGGGCGCTTCGGCGGCGTCCCGACGAGGTTTTGTTTGAGCCGCGGCCGATTTGCGGCCGGGCGGTATGGTGTTAGGCGATGAATGCCATGAAGCGGCCCTGGCAAATCTGGCGCGACCGGCGCGGGCGGCTGTCGCCGCTGCGCATCGGCACGCTCGCGCTGCTCGTGATGCCGCTGGCCAAGGCGCTCTACGACGCTCACGCGATCTATTACGGCGCGCGGCCGATCAACGATCTGATCCACCGCGCCGGCTTCTGGGCGCTGGTCTTCCTCGGCGTCACGCTGGCGGTCACCCCGCTGCGGCGCATCGCGCGCTACGGCAATCTGATCGAGGTGCGGCGCATGCTGGGCGTCGGCGCCTTCTGCTACATCGCGGCGCATCTTTCGCTCTTCATCGCCGACCAGAGCTTTGAGCTCGGCAAGGTCGCCTATGAGATCAGCCATCGGTGGTATCTGATCGTCGGCGGCACCGCCTGGGTCGGGCTGGCGGCGCTGGCCGTGACCTCGACCGACCGCATGCAGCGCCGGCTCGGCGGCCTGCGCTGGCGGCGCCTGCATCAGCTGGTCTATCCGATCGCGCTGCTCGCGCTCATCCACTATTTCCAGCAGACCAAGGCCGACGTGACGGTGCCGGTGTTCGCCGCCGGCCTGTTCCTGTGGCTGATCGCCTATCGCGTGCGGGCCTGGCGGCAGGACGCGGTCGAACTGTCGACGCTCAGCCTGTTCGGTCTCAGCATCGTGGTGTCGGCGCTGGTGTTCGCCGGCGAGGCGATCGGCATCGGCATCGCCTTTCATGTCTCGCCGCTGCGGGTGCTGGCGGTCGATTTCGATTTCAACGCCGGCATCCGGCCGGGCTGGGAAGTGCTGGCGGCAGGGCTTTGCGTGGTGGCGCTCGATATGGTGCGATCGCGCTGGGGCAGGCGAGCGCCGCGCGCCCGCGCGGTGGCGGCCGAATAGCGCGTGATCCCACTTATCCGAAAAGATCAGCCGCCAAATAGGGGATAGGGAATGGCCACTTTTGTCGTCGCCCACGGCGCCTGGTCCGCCGGCTGGGTATGGAAGAAGATGCGCCCGCTGATGCGCGAACGCGGGCATGAGCTGTTTACGCCGACCTATACCGGCGTCGGCGAGCGCGCCCATCTCGCCAATCCAGACATCGATCTCGAACTGCACATCGCCGACATCCTCGGCGTGCTCGAGATGGAGGACCTCACCCACGTCAACCTGATCGGCCATTCCTACGGCGGCATGGTGGCGACCGGAGTGGCCGACCGCGCGCGGACGCGCATCGCCAAGCTGATCTATCTCGACGCCTTCGCGCCGCAGGACGGCGAGGCACTGCTCGACCTCGTATCGGCGGAAATGCGCGCACAACGCGGCGCCGGCGCCGACGGCTGGCGCATTCCGCCCACCCCCATGCCGCCCGACACGCCGCCGGAAGACGTCGCCTGGTGCAAGCCGCGCCGGCTGCCGCAGCCGGCCAAGACCTTTGCGCAAAAGCTGCATATGCAGAACGGTCCGCTGACCCTGCCGCGCCATTACATCTACTGTACGCGCACATCGCCCGACGACCGCTTCGGGCCGTTCTACGCCCGCGCCAAGTGCGAGGGCTGGGGCGTCGACGAGATCGACTCCAGCCACAACCCGCATGTGACGTGTCCGGAGGTGCTGATGAAGCAGCTGGAGCGGGCGGCGAGCTAGTGTCCCGATTCCGAAGTTCGCTTTGAGGACTCGCGGCAAGAATGAAACGGACTTCCGAACCACCACACTAGGGTCTCGGAGGCCCCGGGCTAGCCCGTTATGGCCGCATGAACGCGTTCGGTTGCAGGGCGCCGCGAGACTGGTGCGGCGTATTCGTGGGCCCGCGAAATCAGGCATAGAACGGTGCCAAGCGTACCCCCGATGAGGGCGCTCGTTACGGCTGCGGTGTAAGGAAGCAGGTTCTCCGGAATGAACAAGATCTGAAAATCGAAGCCGGCCGAGATCGACGCATGCGCCGCCAGCCAGCCAGAGACGCCAGTGAGCGAACCATGAATGAAGAAATCGGAGACTGCATTCCAGGCTCTATTCGAGAACAAATCCTGGCTGGAGAGGATGAAAAACGTAAGGGCGAACAAGGCTGGCGGGCCGGCCCACAGTAGGATCGGCACCAGCTTCGGCGGGTGGTCAATCATTGAATTTATCAGCACGCCGGCAATGACAGTGCACAACAATGCGAACAATAAAGCCCCCAGTGCCGTTATGAGGAAAAACAGAAGGTGCGTATCCCATTCCAGTTTTTCTCCGAAATTGTTTAGATCGATCAGGTACATGCGCATGCCGGCGCAAAACAGCAGAGGGATCAGGAAGGCCGGCCCCCAAACCAGCCCCGCAGCGATGAACCGGCCAGTTAATTTCAGTACGAGGGATGCCGTGATTTCCGATTCGGGGCTCAAGACGAGTCCGATATAATTCGTTGTCAGCGCGGCCACCACGGTCACGATGACGACGATCACCAGCGAGAATACGATTTGAGTCGATGTGAACCGCCACGTGTTGACACGGATGCCGGATAATTTGAGGTCGTCGCGCAACGTCCTTCTGACCGAAAACTCATCGACTTCGACGGTCAAGAGAGCACAGACGACAAGCCTGGCGAGTCTCTTTGTGGCCGTCTCCCACTCGTTCTGATAATAGCGACTTTGTTCCGGAGAGCTTGCTTGGACCTCCGGTAGATTAGCTGCCTTTTGCCCAATCTGCTCAATCATCGAATCATTTTTGGCAAAAAATTCGCGGTAGGATTCGGCAGCCCGCAATCGCTTGAGATGGCGCAACTGCCCCAGCAGGCGGACCAGTGCCTCATAGACTTGCTTCTCGTCCGGGTCGGGTACGCCCTGCTCCCGTCTGATTTCCGCGATAACCTCGTCTGCAATGGATTGGGCTTTGAGGGGAATGCTCGCAAAGTCATGAAGACGATCGCGCAAAGACTGATCGAATCGCGCTACGGGCCGCACGGTCGGCAGCGCCGCCGTGATCGCCAGGGCGGCCCAGGACGGTGTGCCGACCTCCGCATTGCCTATGCCGGGAACCGACCCGATCCAGTCCTTGAGATATTCCTGGAGATTTGGAATTGAGCCCAGGCAGATGAGAGTGATGTAAAAGAAACATGCCGTTCCTCCATAAGTGACAAGTGCAAAATTGTATCGAAATCGCGTGGTGAAATTCCGCACGAGGATCGGCGGGTCCAAGCCTTCCAGGTCCCTTCGGGTTTCGTTAAAACGGCCGGCCGCGAAAACGAAAACAGTCACGAGCCCGATCCATAGTGATGGCGTGCCGAGGTTTGTCTGGAGTATGCCGACCAGATTCATGGCGGATTCCGACATCAGTTAGGGCAGCAATCCCATGTAATGCAGCCTCGGCTGTCCTCGCGAATTCGACAGGTGTGTTCGTTCCGCTGACACCTCGGAGGAACGGGGCAAGCCTCGCTGACCCGCAGACGTCGTGGAACCAGCAAACGAAGATGTGCGGCCGTTTGCGTTCGAATGAAAGCCGTGCCGGCCGAGACAGGCGGAGCGAACTGCAAAGGGCCTGGAATAACCTCGGATTTAGGGTGGCTTGCGCTCGGCCCATGCGCGCTCGTCGTGAACGACTTCGCCGGGTGCACTGCCAGTCCGCAGGCAAATATACAGACAAGCGTTGCAACGTAATTGGGGCCTGCGCGCGTGGCCATCTTTTGCCCCTTCAAAGGTCGAGGGTCAGACGACTTCACGAGTAAAGGGAAATCTACAAATATACCCGGTATGATACAAGGCGAACGTGAGTGCATTCGTGTGTAGCATATTTTGGTATCTAATAACCGCCGACGTCGGAATGGGCGCATGCGGTCTTAGGCAGTTTGCCGAGAATTGGACATGGCTGCGCCGCCGCTCTTGTCCGCCGGTGGCGCCTTCTTATTGAAATGTGGTGCGGCCGCCTGCCTAAATCTTCCGGCTGTCATAGGCCCAGTGCAGCAGCGCCTGGCGCTGGCGCTTGCGGCAGGTGAGGTCGCCCGGCTCGCAATTCTTTTGCACCTGCTTGACGTGGCGGCGGATCGCTTTCCAGCGCTCGATCTGGCGGGCGTCTTCCTGCGACATGCGGCGCCCCATGTAGTAGCGACAATACCACTGGAACCACCCGCGCGGATCGTCTGGGTGGATCCAGCCCTTGCGCTTCCATTCCGACAGCGGCTGGCTGGCGTCCACGCCGAAGAAGTTGAGCGAACAGTCGCGCCCCTTCGGCGACAGCTTGGCGCGCGTGAACCAGCTCTTGGGAAATTCGCGCCGGCAGTCGGTCATGTATTTGCCGCAGAAAACGCCGAGGCGCAGCATCTCGGCCGGCGTCAGTTGCGGCTTAAACTCGGGATCGAAGCCGCGGCCCGCGGGGGCGGTGAGCACGTAGCGGTAGCCCTTCTGCATCTTTGCGCCACATCAAGGCGGAACCGGGCGGACCTGCGCTGCATTGACCGCCGAATCCGGAGACGGCCATGGCCAAGATCATGATTGTGGTGGGGCACCCGCAGGCGGACAGCTATTGCGCGGCGCTGGGCGAAGCCTATCGGCGCGGCGCCGAGGAGGGCGGCCACGACGCCACGCTGTTCGTGCTGGGCGAAATGAGCTTCGATGCCATCCTGCGCGAGGGCTACCGGCGCGAGCAGGTGCTCGAGCCGGACCTTGAGACCGCGCGCCAGGCGCTGAAGGCGAGCAATCATCTAGTACTCGTGTTTCCACTGTGGTGCGGCGACATGCCGGCGATCCTCAAGGGCTTCATCGAGCGCATCCTGCAGCCCGATCTGCTGACGATCCAGGCCGCCGGCGGTGGGGCTAGCTGGAAGGTACTGGCCGGCAAGTCGGCGCGCGTCATCATGACCATGGGCATGCCGGGCTGGTTTTATCGCTGGTACTACGGCGCCCATGCGCTCAAGCTCCTGCGTCGCAACATCCTGCACTTCGCCGGCGTGCATCCGGTGCGATCGACCATCCACGGCATGATCGAGGCGGTGAGCGACGGTACGCGGCAGGAATGGCTGCGCGAGGCCGAGGCGCTCGGCCACCGGGCCTATTAGGCCGCGGCCGGCCGCGACCTCATTGTCACAGGCCTTCTTGTCATTTGCCGCAGCCTGCAATTCGTGGTCTGGTCCGCCGCTCGCCAGACAGGAAGCCGCGCCATGCCCGACCTCACCCTCTACCATATCGCGCCTTCGCGCTCGTCCATCGCGCTGTGGATGTTGGAGGAGGTAGGCGTTCCTTACCAGATCAAGCTGCTGAAGATGAGCGAAGGCGACAACCTCAAGCCTGACTATCTCGCCATCAATCCCATGGGCAAAGTGCCGGCGCTCAAGCATGGCGATCAAGTGATCACCGAGGTGGCGGCGATCTGCACCTATCTGGCCGACGAATTTCCCGACAGGAAGCTGAACGTGCCGGTCGGCACGCCACGCCGTGG
>JARRNI010000370.1:0-5143 GCA_037385125.1 Pseudolabrys sp. | reverse complement strand
GTCGCCAGCGATCGGGTTTGGCATGGCGGCGGCTGCCTATTGCGCCCTCTTGTGGGGCCCGCGGATTTTCCCCGCGAGGGACGCGTTTCTGTTCGCCCTCTTCATCGGTGTGCCGGGGCTCTCGGCTGCCGTTGCGGGTTCGATCCTGGGGGGACCATTGCTTGACAAAACTCGATGCACTTCGGTGCGCGCGGCGCTTCGGGGCGCTGCCATCGGCTTCGTAGCACTTCTACTTTTCGCACCTCTGTTTGCAATCATTTATGTCTGGACCGAACCCGCCACTGAGCATGCGAACATCCCTGGACTTGCAGTAGTTTTGCTCATAGGCGGCGCGTTCGCAGTATTGTGGCAAGTAACAATGATCGGCGCAGCAGTCGGCTGGGGGCTGTACCGCTTGGCTTCGTACGACCTACGACCACATTCTGGCTCAATGGCCGGCAGGAAGAATTTCTTCTGAGAGCGCGCACTGGTGGGACATGCCGAGCATAGAAATCAAGATCCTCCTTCTTATCGTTGTCGCCGCGTGCGTCTATCTCTTCATCAGCGAGATCAGACGCGGTTGTCGGGCAGTCAGGCTTATTGGGTGGGTCAAGGACAACCACCCAAAAGAATGGAACGCTCTGCCTTGGACGGCGCGCAGGATCAGCCGCGTCGGCGGCCTCGGGCTTCTCCTAAAACGCCGAATGATCTCGGATCGGTATTTTATCGCCAAATACAAGGCGATTAAGCCATTCCAAAAAGACCAGATCATCGCCTACGCCGTTGCGTTCGGAGCACTCGCGCTGGTGGGTTTGGGAGTCAAATCCGGATATTGGCACTGGTAGGCGGATAGCAAGTTGCAATGTGAGATGCTCATTGCCCGTTGGATTGGGTTTCTTCCCGCTGCATTCGGTGCCGCTTGGCTGGCGCGGCTCGTCGTTGGCGCAATATATCGCCTTGCTTCGCATTACGCCGAGCTAGATACGAGTGAAGTCATCCTAAAGTTTCTCTTTGAAGCCATTTCGAACGGAGTGATGGGCGCAGCTTTCGTGTACGTCGGCGCAAAGGTCGCTCCCTTACACCGTCAGAATCTCGCGTTCCTGCTTCCGGCTATCGGATTGCTTATAGCTTCGATCGCGGTTTGTTTGGCAATTCGCGAACCTGACTACTGAACGTGTCTCCGTGCAAAGATCTCGATGCCGGTCGGCCGCGCCAACGGCGACCCAGATTTGGAGAGCCGGCGTCGTTTCGCAGCCATCTTTGGCCTCCTAGCAAAATCACATTATTGAACGAAATCAGGCTATTATCTGTCGCGCCCAGAGATCTGGCATAGCTCGGACCTGTGCCCGCGTCTCCAAGTAGACCGTCGGCCTTGACATCGCTCAAAGCGCTCGACATCCGGCTGCTCTAGTTTTTCAAGCATCCTTTCGAGGAGGCGCTCTTATGATTCAAGCCGAGCCATGATGCTCGGCACGATTATGAGCGAAGCGTCTGCACTGATTTCTTGGATCAGGCCATGATCGATGTGCGCGAACGGGCTGGCGACCTACCTAATCTGGGGCCCGACGCCTATCGTCGGTGGCGCGCATCCGAGATCGGCACCATCACCGAGCGATTGGAACGTCAGTTGATCCTCGAAATGCTCGGAGATGTTAGTGGGCAGAGGATTCTCGATGTGGGATGCGGTGACGGGGAGCTTGCGTGCGAACTCGCGGCGCGCGGCGCAATCGTAACGGGGATCGATTCATCCAATGCGATGGTCGAAGCTGCCAAAAATCGGGCTGCACAGCAGGGTGCGGAAATCGCCTTTCAGGTGTCTAGGGCCGAGGATTTGCCATTCCTGGATGACCAGTTCGATATCGTGACCGCGGTTACAATTTTGTGCTTTACTAGAGATGCGACCCCAGTTTTCCAGGAGATCGCGCGAGTGTTGCGGCCCGGCGGCCGTTTCATCAACGGCGAACTTGGCAAGTGGAGCACATGGGCGGCAGCACGCCGAGTGCGCGCCTGGTTGGGCTCGCAGCTTTGGAGAATGGCCTATTTTCGCACGGCTGGTGAACTACGAACGTACGCCGAACAGGCCGGTCTGACTGTGGAGGGCGTGCGAGGAGCGATCTTTTATCCACGGGTCACGCCTGCCGCACGGCTGTTAAGCCGGCCTGACCTCGCAGTGGGCAGACATCTTACCGTGGGCGCAGCGTTTCTAGCGCTCTCCGCGGCCAAAACCAGGAATAATGCATAGCGGAGGAACTGTATGTTTCCATGGTTTATAGGGGGCTTCGGTCAGAGTACTTCGCGTCGCGCGCAGGTGCCACATAGGCAGGTGCCACATAGGAAGAATACAGGTGACGTTCGCCGCGCACGGCTGTTAAGAGGATTTCTCTCGGTCGGCGCATTCTCATGGCAGGTTTATCATGATGGCGCTAAGATTTGACGGCCGACCGCGGAATGCCGTGCTGCTTGGTCGGACCAACCTGTTCGACATTGATCTCGCCGGCAAGGCGGTCCAGAGCCACCAGGATGCGATGCACTAGATCTTTTTCGCCATCCGGCATCCCTTCCTCTGTCGCCACGGCAGTCTCGCTCGCGTCATACTCCCAACGCCGCAGAATCTCGATTTTTTGCTGCTTCGATAACGCCTCGCAAAGGAGAACCGCCTCGGGCGCCCCGAAGACGGAGGCGGGATCGAGCAGGGCCTGCTCCATGTCTACCGCTGTTTGCCTGCTTGAGCCCGTCATGGCGGACGCTCCTATGCCGCTACTGGCAGCGTGTGAACGTGGATGTCCCGCCCCAAATGTCTGGACAGGATATCGGAAGCGCGCTTCTCGCCATCCGCAATCGATGTCCGCACCCACAAGAGCAACCCGCCATGATCCCGCCGGCACCGCCTGCCACGGCAGCTGCGGCGATGGCGGCCGCGAGGGTGCCACCCGTTGCAACGACGGCTCCGGCTGCTGCCGTCGCCCCAATATACATGAGTCCCCCGGCAATACCGCCCTCGGCATCCCCAACCGACTCAGTTGACACGTAGCAGCAGCGAGGGACGGTTGCGTCGTCCTCAAGTTCAGCTACCTTCTTGTATTTATGGCCGAGCTTTTCTTCGACCGTCTTCTCGGCCGCAAGCATGCTCACATCGGCGCGGTCGAAACCGGAACTCATCAGCTCATCGATCGCCTCTTGCAATTTCTGAGCCTCGGCAAACACGCCAACTGCCTCTCGAACAGTGCTGGTCTCTTGGCTCGACGGCATCGTCGCTCCCCTTCGATTCAGGGCGACATATGAGAGCCGCCCCCAGCCGGGCCGACATTGACCTAGCTCAACCCGATCAATGTCAACGCCCTATAATGTCGAACGTGAACCAGATTATTAGCGCCGAGTTTTGTTGCGTCCAATCAAGGCCTTCCACTCCTCTCTGTGCGAGGTAAGGCGGGCGCCGATGCTCTAGGTCAAAGATGCTCTAGGTCACCTACGCCCGCGACCTCTACGCCCCCGTACCAGCCAGGGCATTATACCAGCCTCTACGATGCGACCACGCACTACTCGTCTGCGATTGGCCGCGGCGGTGACGCGTCGTCTCGGCGGTCGGCGTCGGAGTCCTGGCGCTCGGCCGTCCCGTCCTGGCATTCCGCCTCGATGGCGACCGGCTTGTGCTCGACCGGCCGCATCACATTGCCGTCGATGCTGCGCAGGAACACCAGGAGCGGAAAAAAGTAAGTTTTGTGAGCAGGCTCACACGCCCAGTGCGCTGTGTCCCATCGGCTTGTCGCTGACCAGGTGGCCACCATGGTGGGCATTCGGCCCAACAATGTGGTCCTTGAATAAATCGGCGTTGAGCGGATGCGTGAACCGACAAAGATTTCTTGGCCAGGCTTTCTGCATGAAAAGTCTGGACCATGGTTCCGAACGGCTGGTGAGGTCGCGTTAGTAGGAGCCTCGCTGCTTATGACGCTTGCGCTGAGACCAAACCACGAGCGCACGTTACAAGCGACGATCCGTATGGAGAGGCTCACAACGATATTGAGTTACGCAACAGCGATTCCGCCATACACCGCGCGTGAGATCACGCAAATTATTCGCGAACCGATGTATGATTGCAATCAAGTAGCCTGCGACCCAGTTCTAAAACGACGCAACCACGTCGCCCGACTAAAATTGCAGGCGCTGCTTCGACCCGTTCGCCGTGCTACACCGGCCGGGCAAAATGTGCTAAGGTTCATACTAGATCCGCGCCCGCCGAACGCGACCGGCGCCCGGGAGAGGCCAGCCCCATGACCGATCCTGGCGGACGCGCCATCGTCATCGGCGCCAGCATGGGCGGACCGCTGGCCGCCCGCGGCCTGCCGACCACTACGCCGAGGTCGCCATCCGTGAGCGCGATGCCCTGATGCCGGATGACGTGCCGCGCAAAGGGGGTCCCACGGCGCGACGAATTTTAGCGAATTGGAGCGCCACTAACGGACAAGTAGAAAGCGTGAAACGCATTCTCCGCGAATTGGCGCGAAGGGCGGGACCAAAAGCGTCAGCTGAGGCAAGCTGGTTTTGCCGAGCTTAGGCTAATGGCGGTCTACTCGGGTAATCTGCCTGTTTTCGAGCCTCGGCTTCGATTATTGCCATAACTGCGAGCACAACGTGGTCATGCCAAGGTCGCGCAAGCACCTGCACACCAATCGGCAGGCCGGCGCTACCTCGTTCGGTGTCACGCGCAACACGATCGACCCGATCATGGCTTGGTTGGCGATCGCTTTCCTCCCCCAATCGCACGCGCGTGACCGGAACGACCCCAGCAGGAAATCCGCTGACGTTCGCAAACGGCGCATAAATGCCCGGCATTGGCATCGAAAGAGTGGCGCCGTGGCGTAGCGCCGGCAAGGGATATGCAGGACAAAGGATGCAATCGATCGGACCATCGGCCGCCGCATCCATCGCCAGCAAGAAATCTCGTCGCCAACTCATCATCGTCTCAACTATGTGCCAATACTCGTCCACGCTGCCCAATGCAAAGCGCTTCATGAGGGCAGCTGATCTTTTTTGACCGAGGGCATTGAGTGCAAAACGGATAGAGTGCCGCAGCAGGGTGGGCATGGCGGCGGCAGTGAGCAGGGCGCGGATTCGTGGATCAGCTCTGTTTCCGCGCATCATCCGCCTGAAGGCCTGACCCCGGTCT
>JARRNI010000369.1:0-5155 GCA_037385125.1 Pseudolabrys sp. | reverse complement strand
CCCCCGGCTTCTGCCGTCAGGATGCGAAAATCCGACTTTTCGTTATATCCTCGGCTTCGATGGTCATCAGTCCGTTGCGGTCGACGGCGCCGCCGCCCTTGAACAGGCGCATCGCCTGGCGCAGGCGCGCCCGGTCGATGGCGTTGCGGATCGAGCGGGCATTGGCGAAATTCGGCTGCTGGCGCCGGCGCGCGATATAATTGGTCATGGCCGCGCTCGCTTCCGGGCTCAGCTTGTACTGGTTCTCCGCCGCGATCGTCTCGGCGATGGCCAGCAGCTCGCCGTCATCGTAGTCGGGAAAATCGATGTGGTGCGCGATGCGCGAGCGGAAGCCGGGATTGGAGGCAAAAAACTTGTCCATGCGGTCGCGATAGCCGGCCAGGATCACCACGATGTCCTCGCGCTGGTTCTCCATGACCTGCAGCAGGATCTCGATCGCCTCCTGTCCGTAATCCTTTTCATTCTCCGGCCGGTGCAGATAGTAGGCCTCGTCGATGAACAGCACGCCGCCCATGGCGCGCTTGAGCACTTCCTTGGTCTTGGGCGCGGTGTGGCCGATATATTGCCCGACCAGGTCGTCGCGCGTCACCGAGACAAGATGTCCTTTCCGCACATAGCCGAGCTTGTGCAGGATGCTGGCCATGCGCTGCGCCACCGTGGTCTTGCCGGTGCCGGGGTTGCCGGTGAACGACATGTGCAGCGTCGGCGGGCCGGCGGAAAGCCCGACCTGCTCGCGCGCGCGCGCGACCAGCAGGAAGGCCGCGATCTCGCGGATACGCTGTTTGACCGGTGCGAGGCCGACCAGATCGCGCTCCAGTTCCGCGATGGGTTCAGCGATCTCGGTCTCGGCAAGCAGCGCCTGCAGGTCGACTACCTCGCGGGCCTCGTCAAAATTGGTGGCGGGCTCGGCGACGCTCATTACTTGCTCCGCGTCTCGTCAGCCCCGTAACGCCGCCCCGACGGACGGTCGACGGCATAGGGCTGCAACGTGTAGCGAATGGTGCGGCCCGGCGCCTCTTGACGCTCGAGCCGGTAGCCGGGCTCGTGCGAGGGGCGCTGCACGATGAACGATAGGCGCACGGTTTCCCACCCATGCGTCGAGTCGAAAGCTTTGACCCGCACATAGGTTTCCGGGTTGATCTCGCGGCAGGCCTTGATCTCCTGCATGACGCCGGCAGCGTCGTGCAGGTCGAACATCGGCATGCCCCACATCTCCCAATAGGTGTTGCGGGGATGCGGATCGTCGGTGAACTCGACGCTCACCGCCCAGCCCTGGCGCAGGCAGTATTCCACCTGCGCGGCGATCTGCTTGTCGTCGAGATCGGGCAGGAAGGAGAAAGCTCCTTGCGTGGTGCGCATGATGTTTTCTCTCCTGTTCAGACCGCAGCCGCGGTCGGCACGTAGTCCGACGTGTCGGTCGAGGTATAGTCGAAGGTGATGTCGCCCCAGGTATCAAGCGCGGCGCGCAGGGGCTGACACCACTTGGCGGCATCGGCCAGGATCTCCGGGCCTTCCGTCTTGATGTCGCGGCCCTCGTTGCGCGCCAGCACCATGGCTTCGAGGGCGACGCGGTTGGCGGTGGCGCCGGCCTGGATGCCCATGGGGTGGCCGATGGTACCGCCGCCGAACTGCAGCACCACTTCGTCGCCGAACAGATCGAGCAACTGATGCATCTGCCCGGCATGGATGCCACCGGAGGCGACCGGCATCACCCTGCGGATGCCGCCCCAATCCTGCTCGAAGAACAGGCCGCGCGGCAGATCGACCTCGTTTTTCCTCTCGCGCAGCACGTTGTAGTAGCCCTGCACGGTCAAGGGATCGCCCTCCAGCTTGCCGACGGCAGTGCCGGCATGCAGATGGTCGACGCCGGCAAGCCGCAGCCACTTGGCGATGACGCGGAATGAGACGCCATGATTCTTCTGCCGCGTATAGGTGCCGTGGCCGGCGCGGTGCATGTGCAGGATCATGTCGTTGGCGCGCGCCCAGTTGGAGATCGACTGGATCGCGGTATAGCCGATCACCAGATCGACCATGATGATGACCGAACCGAGTTCCTTGGCGAATTCGGCGCGCTTATACATCTCCTCCATGGTGCCGGCGGTGATGTTGAGATAGTGGCCCTTGATCTCGCCGCTATCGGCGCCTGCACGATTGACTGCTTCCATCGAATAGAGAAAGCGGTCGCGCCAGTGCATGAAGGGCTGCGAATTGATGTTCTCGTCATCCTTGGTGAAGTCGAGGCCGCCTTTCAGCGCCTCGTAGACGACGCGGCCATAATTCTTGCCGGACAGGCCGAGCTTCGGCTTGACGGTGGCGCCGAGCAGCGGGCGGCCAAACTTGTCGAGGCGCTCGCGCTCGACCACGATGCCGGTGGGCGGACCCTTGAAGGTCTTCACATAGGCGACTGGCAGCCGCATGTCCTCGAGCCGGCAGGCTTTCAGCGGCTTGAACGAAAACACGTTGCCGATGATCGACGCCGTCAGGTTGGCGATCGAGCCTTCCTCGAACAGGTCGAGATCGTAGGCGACGTAGCAGAAATACTGCCCCGGCTGGTTGGGCACCGGCTCCACCTTGTAGGCCTTGGCGCGGTAGGTCTCGCAGGCGGTCAGGCGGTCGGTCCAAACCACCGTCCAGGTGGCGGTCGAGGATTCGCCGGCGACGGCGGCCGCCGCCTCGATTGGGTCGACGCCCTCCTGCGGGGTCACGCGGAAGAGCGCCAGGACGTCGGTGTCCTTCGGCTCATAGTCGCCGTCCCAGTAGCCCATCTGGGCGTATTTCAGCACGCCAGCCTTGTAGCGCTTCTTGCTGTCGCGGATCTTGGTCAGATTGGTGCGGTCATCCATGGTCTCTTTCTCCGGTCCCGCCCAATCTAGGTGGGCTTGCACATTAAATAAAGTTGAATTATCTTATTTCAAGATTCAAAAAAACTGAAGTAGCCGCGCGAAAAAGCCATGCAAGATCAATGCGTAACATCACGGTGAAACAGCTCAGGCTGCTGACGGCGGCGGCGCGCGGCGGCAGCTTTGCGGCAGCCGCCGACGCCTGCCACGTGACCCCGCCCGCCGTCACCATGCAGATGCGCCAGCTCGAGGCCGAGGTCGGCCTGCCGCTGTTCGAGCGCGACGGCCGGGGCTTGAGCCTCACCGCTGCCGGCAAGGAGGTGCTAGCGGCGGCCGAGCGCATCGACGCCGTGCTGGCCGACTGCGCCGCCGGGCTCGCCGACCTCAAATCCCTCGCCGACGGACGGGTCGCCGTGGGCGTGGTGTCCACCGCCAAGTATTTCGCGCCGCAGATGCTGGCCGCCTTCTCCCGCAGCCATCCCGGCATCGACATCGAGCTGCTGATCGGCAACCGGGAAGACACTATCACCGCCTTCAAGGACGGTCGCTTCGACGTGGCGATCATGGGCCGCCCGCCGGAGGGCGTGGAGGTGGAAAGCGCACCGATCGGCGATCACCCGCAGGTGATCATCGCACCGCCCGACCATCCCCTCGCCCGTCGCCGCGCCATCCCGCCACAGGAGATCGGCGGTGAAACCCTGCTGATGCGCGAATCCGGCTCAGGCACCCGCCTGCTGGCCGAGCGCTTCCTGAAGCAGCACGGCATCAAGCCGCGCATCGGCATGGAGATCGGCTCGAACGAGACCATCAAGCAGGCGGTCATTGCCGGGCTGGGCATCGCCTTCATTTCCGGCCACACCATCGCCTCGGAAATCCACGACGGCCGCCTGGTCGTGCTCGACGTCAAGGGGCTGCCCGAGATCCGCCACTGGTTCGTGGTGCGGCCGGCCGCCAAGCGGCTAATGCCGGCGGGCGGCGCCCTGCGCGACTTCCTGGTGGCGGAGGGCCGGCGCTTTCTGCCCAAGCTGGAGGGGCGTACCGCTGCAGGTCGGGCGGCGAAGGCGTCCGGTCGGAAAATGGCAATTAATCGGCAAAAACGAACAATACGCCAATAATTATTCGTTGGATCGATTAATGCTGCGGTGCCACATAAGGCCCTGAACAGGAGCCTTACGCCGTGTCCATCACCACGCCCGATCGCGAATTTCCCGTCCCGCAGCAGGTTTCTACCGCCGCCCTGGCCCGCCGCTCGCCGCGCGCGCTCATCGCCGGCGGTTTCGGCCTCGTCCCCGGCCTCGCGCTGACCGCCGGCATCGCCGCGGTGGCCTTCGGCCTGCACAGTGTGCCGGGCCTTTCGGCGCTCAGCCCGATGATCCTGTCGATCTTCATCGGCATCACGTTCCACAACCTGGTGCGCACCCCGGCGGTGGCCAAGGCCGGCGTGGCGTTCTCGCTGCGCCGCATCCTGCGCTTCGCCATCATCCTTCTCGGGCTGCAACTGACCGCCCAGCAGGTGGTCGCCGTCGGCGGCGCCGGGCTCGCGGTAATCGTCACGACCCTGCTCGCCACCTTCCTGTTCACCACCTGGGTCGGCCGCCTGCTCGGCGTCGACGCCAAGCTGACCCAGCTCATCGCCGCCGGCACCTCGATCTGCGGCGCCTCGGCCGTCATCGCAACCAACACCGTCACCGACGGCTCGGACGAGGACGTCGCCTACGCGGTCGCCTGCGTCACCGTGTTCGGCTCGATCGCCATGTTCTCCTACCCGCTGCTGGTCGGCCTGCTGCACATGGACCCGCACGCCTATGGCCTGTGGGCGGGCAGCTCGATCCACGAGGTCGCCCAGGTGGTCGCCGCCGCCTATCAGGACGGCACCCAAGCCGGCGATTTCGGTACCATCGCCAAGCTCACCCGCGTGATGATGCTGGCGCCGGTGGTGCTCTCGCTCGGCCTTTTGGTCCGGCTGCGCGGTGGCAAGGGCGGCAAGGCCGGCACCAAGGTGCCCATGCCCTGGTTCGTGATCGGCTTCATCGCCCTGATCGTGGTCAACAGCCTGATCACCATCCCGGCTACCATCACGGCCCCCGCTGGCATCGTCACCACCTTCGGCCTGTCCATGGCGCTCGCCGCCATGGGCTTGGAGACCGACATCCGCAAGCTGCAGGCCGAGGGCCTGCGGCCCCTGCTGCTCGGTCTTATTGCCTTTTTCTTCATCTCCGGGTTCAGTCTACTCCTGATCAGAGTCTTCACCTGATGGGTAGCGATGACCCTGGAGCAGCTGCGCGTCTTCGTAGCGGTCGCCGAACGCGAGCACG
>JARRNI010000368.1:0-5170 GCA_037385125.1 Pseudolabrys sp. | reverse complement strand
GGCATCAGGTTGCGCCCTCTCGGTCGAACAAACACGCGAGCCCCAATGACGCGTTGGCGGAGGTCGTTTAGATTTTCACTCCAATCATCGCCGGCAGTCTGTCGTGGCGAATAATGGGATAGCAATCGCATGCGCGAGCTTCTAAGCCTTTGCGGTTGTGGATCGTGATTTTGCCCCGGCTGTATCTTATCAGGCCCTTTTGTTGCAGTTCCTGCGCCATCAGCGTCACCGTAGTACGCCGAACGTTCAGCATTTGCGCCAAGAACTCCTGGGTCAGCGGTAGTTGTTCACTGCGGGTACGGTCGGCGCATTGCAACAGCCAGCGGGCGAGCCGCAAAGAGGCGTCGTGCACCGCATTGCAGACTGCGATTTGCTGCGCTTCGGCCAAACATAATTCAATATAACATCCGATCATGCTTCGCACCGGCTCGTCGGTTCGCGCAAACTGCTCGAAGCGATTGGCTCGTATTGTCGAGAACTTGCCGCCAATCTGAATTGCCGCGCGGGTGAAGGAGCGGCGCGGCCCCCATCCGCGATGCAGCCCGACGGCCCCTTCGCATCCGACCGCCGTGGCCTCGATGGCGCTGCCGTCCTTGGTGACGACCAAGAGCGAGATCAGCCCGGTCTGCGGGAAATAGACGTCATTCATAGGATCGCCCGGCTCGTAGATCAATTCACCCTGCGCTATAGAGATTTGCCGCAGGTCGGCTGCCATCAAGGCGAGCGTTTTCGATGGCAAAGCGGCGAGCAGCCGGTTTGCGCTGTGGCCTTCCATCAACGTAGCAGGCACATCGGCCTCCCGAGCAGCCCTCCAGCAGGGCAATATTAGCGGCGGTCCGGCTAAGCGGCCGTTCCTTGCCCGATTACTGTTCAAGTCCTGCTGCTGGCGGAAATAGTCTGGTCTTTGAAACCGCGGGCCTGGTAACGAGTTAGATGCTTCAAAAAGCTGAACAGGGTTGTCAAACAGGTGTCATCCTGAGAGGACAACGGGAACTGTACGCTAAAAAAGCACCGAAAGATAGGGCGTTAAGTCTGCCAAAGGCGACTAGCCGCCCCGCCAGAGCTTTACTATGTCATGATCCTGACATAGAATTTCCGCAAAGCCCAGCTTAGCCACTGCCCCGGCTCGCTCGACCATCCGGGCGAACCCCGCCGTGCTGAACGGCGCCCCACGCTCGGATGTGAAGACGAAGGAAGATTTGGCGTCTTGTTCGCACTGTAGCCGCTGCAAGGAACGCAATCCGTCCCCAAGGATGGGGTGCGTACTGGGGGGTGCCCTGCTTGGCCCTGCGGACGTGCAGAGAGGCCGTGCTGAACTCAACCTGTAAGCGCAGGTCCACCAGTTCCGAGGCCCTCAAACCATGCCTGTAGGCCACCAGCAGCATCGTTGCGTCCCGGTGGCCCCAACGGTTCTCCCTCGCCGCCTTCATCAGCCGCTCGCCTCGGCCTCGGTGAGATGCTCCCGCCTGCGTGGCTCCCGGTTGGGGCGGCGCTTCGGCATAACTGTTCGATTTACGGTGGCTGGCGTGATCAGCTTGAGGTGGCGTTTGGCCATAGGTTATGGGCCTGCTTGGGTAATAACTGTTCAAATAACGCCCATTTTTAGCACAGTATGTCAAGTTCCTTGGGTTGCCAATGGCCCTTGCAACATTCCGAGATATGAATATGTCCGCGCCATTAGGGACAAGGGCAATCCTCCCGACGCAACCCAGCCCTTGTCAAACTAAACGGCCGCCTCCGTGTCGCGCGTATGGCGGCTCTTTTTTGGCTTATTCTCGCGTCTCAGAACGCACCAAGGCCGCCCTGGCCGCTGCCAAGGCCCGTGGCGTCAAGCTAGGCAATCCGAACGGGGCACAGGCGCTTAGGGGCAAGCAGGTTGGCAACAAGGAAGCCGTGGCTGCCGTGAAGGCCAAGGCCGACCACCGGGCGGCGAACCTACGGGCCATCGTGGACGACATGCGGTCCCAAGGGATCACCAGCGTCCGGGCCATTGGTGCCGAACTGAACGCCCGAGGCATCCTCACGCACCGTGGTGGGTCATGGCATCCAACGTCAGCGGCTCAACTGTTGGCGAGGCTAGCGGCCTGATGGGGGCGACGGGAGCGGACGGGTCCCCTATTGCCGTGCATTCGGCCAGAAATTCGACCCGGTGGGGTAGTTTCAAAAACCCGGAGTAAAGGCCGCACTTGTTTGGGTGACGGCAGCCGTGAAGTGCGGCAACAACACGCGTTGGATTTGATTTACGTCAATGCCCCGTCGTCGCGACTGTACAGGATTTGAAAAAATAAGGAGTTCTGCAGCGATGCTACCGCCCACCGACGCCGAATGGCAGGCGGTCGCCACTGCCCCGTTCGATCGTGATCTAGAACTTGCCGTTATCAGCAACGGCGAGGTGCATGCCCTCGTTTTTCCTTGCCGCCGTATTCTGAATAGCTGGGTCAACGCGGAAACTAAAAAGGTTCTTGACGTGCGCCCCACGCACTGGCGGGAATGGAATGCAAGTTAAAGGCGTCGCTAAGCTTCCGGCTTTCTGCTTTCTAGCGCCGCCAGTTTTGCCTCTTCTTCGGCCAAAAGCCGTTCAAGCGTCCGCCGCTTTTCCGCGTCAAGGTCGGTAGCTAACAGTCTTCGGTAGTGTTCAATGTTGAGACGGGCAACGGCTCTGTCCACTGGACCCTCCCCCAACCGTCCTTTCGTACTTGCTATGTCAGATTAAGGCTGAATGATATAGTAAAGTTGTGGGCGGGCCACCGCCACTCGTAATTGCAGCAAGTGTATTTTCGAGAACTTGAAGGGAAGGTTGGACTTAGTCGGCTTGAGCAACGTCGAGGAGGCATCACAAGAGATCACCAGCGTCCGGGCCATTGGTGCCGAACTGAACGCCCGAGGCATCCTCACGCCCCATGGTGGCTCACGGCATCCAACCTCTGCGGCTCGGCTGCTGGCGCGGCTTGCGATTTGACGTGGGACGAGGGAGCGAATGGGCCCCCTATTGCCGCGCATTCGGCCAGAAATTTGCCCCGGAGGGGTAGTTTCAAAAACCCGGGGGAAAGGCCGCAGTTGCTGAGGTTGTCGCAGCAATGAAGCGATGGCGGGAAAACGGAAGCGACGAGATTTCTTTAGCTTTACATTTGGAAGCCAAAAATCCCGCTCGAACTAAATTAACACGGCTTGTGCGACTGAATTAAAATTCGAAAACAAAAACTCCACTGCCCTCGAAGGCAAAGCAAGCACTATCACCGCTGAGGGCAGATTAGAGTGAAGAGCCTGCTTCTCCTCGGCAAGCCGTCTTTCTACAAAAGCACGCTCAACGTCAGTAAGTTCGGTTTTGAGCAGCCTCTCGTATCGCTCAATATTCTGTCGACAAACAAAGATCGTCAGTGCCCCCTCTTGTCCATGCCCAGCTCCTATTGACGCATTGCCAACTTTCGATGCCTAACTCTGCTAATGCGATAATCGTTTGTCAACGAAACTAGTCGTCCCAAGTTGTCACTGATCTGACTCACTGTCGAAAACTGCGCCCGCCGTAAAATCCGTCCGCAACTTGACTGCTGATGCCATGGCGCGAATCCTCCTCGCGCCAATGAATCATTAATCGCGTCACGCCGGAATCCCTAGAGAGTCAGAAAACAGAGCCGTTAGTATAACAGAGTGCCAGGGGCATCGCTAGGACCGCCCTTGACGCGCTCCCTCAAAGCTCCCACAAGGCGCCTTGCCGAACGAAAAAGGCTTGGTTTTTAGGATGTTCGTCGTGGGCCGGAGCGAATCCTAGTTCCCCAGCCACGCCCGCAATAACCCCCTGAGTAAACGGCAATAACCCCCTGAGTAAACGGTCATGCGACTGCTCGCTTCAGCGCGGGCGAATTAGACGACGCCTCGACCGAATTGGATCAGCTCTTTGGGCGGGTGCTTCTTTGGTTTGACCTTGAGGTAGATTGGCCCCGATTTCAAAAAGTCGCTTAGACACGACGCTTTCTAGTTTTCCCAAGGACAATAAGCAACGCACTGCCCAACCAGATCACCCTCGATCGTTTCGACCTCGCGCCATCGAAGTTCGCACCCATCCTCGGTCACTCCCCCACAATAATCTTCGGGAGCCGAGATATAGGCGTTAGGATAATAGTGGTCCCCACCGATCAAGATCGCAGTGAGAGCTGCGAGCGGCACGAACGTCACCCAGCGATTATTGTAACGAACGCGATAGCGACCGCCGCGCCATGTCGAGTAATTGCGGCCATGGATCACGTATTTGCCATGACCGTACGACAGGCCGTGCATCCGCCCGTACTTATACTTGTGCTTCTTGCCGCCGTACCTGTGCTTCTTGTACTTCTTGTCGCCGTACCTGTGCTTCTTGTGCTTCTTGCCACCGTGCTTGTGCTTCTTGCCACCACCCTTCTTTTGCTTCTTGGCCGAAAGGTGGGTGACGAAAGCGGCGGCTTGGCTCGATGCCGTTGTCTTTGCCTGCGCGTTTGCAGTCCCGATGGCTGCGATAGCAATCGTAGCCGCAGCAAATACTGCGATGACTTTCTTGATTATCATGGGTCAGTTATCGCTACCCAGTCTGCAAGCAAGCGAATTTTCCCATGGTCAGCAGCCGATTGCCGGTCTGCAAAGGACTGCCCCTGCCAGCCATCCCTGCGCCGACCAATTGAGCCTCCTGTCGCAGAAGTTTTCCGGTGGAGTTTCTACAGGCAGCGTTTCGCAAAAGCCGAATAAACCTTCGTGCATCTGCTCGAATCAGGGCAAGAGCCGTGCGGTCAGGCATCTTTCTTTTTCAACAGGTCGTATCGTGGGAACTTCTCCAATGCCGCAGCCATGTCCGCTACTGTTGGCGCTCCATACGATCTGGCAACGCTCGCTGGCGCATGACCAGTGATGGCATCGGACACCTTTTCAGAGATGCCAACACGCTCTGCGATTTTCTTGAAGGTGTGCCGCCAAGCATGGTTTGGTTGGACACCTTTGTCAGTCTCTCCGATGTCACGCACCCACTGAGCAATGCGCTCTCGGGTCTTTACCGAGCGCGCCTTTGGTGGGTTTAGCGGGTCACTGTCGATGCGCGATTGACCGAGGCCAACGGCAGAGCTGAGCGTGTCACCGCGCTTGACATGATCGAGGACAATGCCAAGCCAGGCAGTACGGTCGGCGGCGACAAGAACTATGATACCGC
>JARRNI010000367.1:0-7859 GCA_037385125.1 Pseudolabrys sp. | reverse complement strand
TCATCGTCATGAGCGCATGACGATGCAAGCCTTGCCGGGACCGTCCTTCGAAGTGGTCGAGACCAAGCTCTTCCTTCAATTGAGTTGAGCTTACCTTTGGTGCCGGTGTCCCAACTGATGGTTCGCCAACTGGTCGGCACTGGCAGGCCGTTGCTATCTCTCGCCGGTGCAGTTCCGGCGCGGCGATCTGACCAAGCTGATACACGAGGTGCTGCTGGAGGTCCGCCTTTCTCCCTCAAGGCTGGAACTGGAGATCACTGAGGGCATCTTGATCGGGAATTTTCCGGGCGCGCTGTCGATTCTGCGCCGGCTGAAGCATCTCGGCGTGAGTATTGCCATGGACGATTTCGGCACCGGCTATTCTTCGCTCTCCTACCTGCAGTCTTTCTCCTTCGACAAGGTCAGGGTCGACCAAGCCTTCGTCGCCAACCTCGCGCACAGCCAGCAGGCGGTCAAAAGGATCGGGATTGCAGCGCGCATGGCGACAGCCAGAATCCGCACCAGAGCGTGACGCTCCTAATTTTAGCGATCGGCCAGCGGGCCTTGAGAACCCCGCACGGCGCTCACGGCAGGCCGTAGTACAGCGTTACGGTGTGCGTGGCTTCGGCAAAGAATAGCCATCGCTCAATCAGCATCCCGGCCAGTTGCACCGGGACGGTGAGGACGCAAGCAGTGACGGCCGCCCACGGCGTGGCGAAGACGGCGACCGCGAACAGCGCCAGCGGAACAGCAAAGGCGAGGACCTGGGCGATGCGCCGCAGGCGGGCGCTGTGCTTCCGGGCGATGCGGTAGCCCATCTCCTTGAGCAGATAGTTTCGTTCGCTGTGCGGCCACTGCACAGAGCGGACCCTGCCTCCAGTCAGCCCCGTCGCGCTGTTTAGCGTCGGCCGGTTCTCCATGCCGGAGTCGTGGCGCCAGACGGCGCGCTTGAAACCCCAGCCGCCCAGCGTGGCGAGCGCCGCCACTGCGATCAGCCATTGCGGTCCAAGGCCGAAGACCTGCAGAATCGCGTTGAACAGCGTCAGTCCCGTCATCGCGGCGAAGATGAGATAGGCGGGCAGGGTGAAGGGTGTGTGCCATTGCGCGACCGGCTTCAGCGACGCGTAGATCATGCCGGTCATCGACACCGTCACAATCGCGCCCAGCGCGGCGAGCAGGCCGGCAGCCGCGACCCAACCATTGACCCGGCCGAGAATGATCCAGCCGACGGCGAACGCGGCGGTCGGCACATAGGTGAAGATCGCGGCGATGCCCTCGCGCGACAGCCAGGACGAACGCCATTGCGACAGCGCGCGCCACGCCCGTTCCGGATGGCCGAGATGCGCGGTGGAGGCGAGCAAGCCCGAGGAAATCAGCGTGAGGGCCAGGCCGAGGCCGGTCAGAGCGAGCGCAAGATGGGGCGGCAGCAGGCCGAGCGCCGCGCCGACGCCGAGCAGCGCCAACAGGCCATAGCCGGCGCCGGTCGCGGTGGTGAAAAAGATGACGGACACTGCGGGATGCATGGCGTCAGCGCGACAGCACGCGATCGACCCAGCCAAGGAATCCGCCCTCGGCCTGAACCGCCTGCAGCGGCGGCGCCGCGATCGTGATCTCGTGCTCGGCGCGCTCGCGCGGCCGCAGGTAGCGGTTGGATGGCCGGTAGCCGAGCTCGGGCATCAGCTCGACGCCGCCGCGTTCGGCCGCGAGCCGCGACACCGCCGAATTGGGATCGGCGAAATCGCCGAAATGGCGCGCGCTGGTCGGACAGGCGGCGACGCAGGCCGGCACGCGGTCTTCCTCGGGCAGGTTCTCGTTGTAAATGCGGTCGACGCAGAGCGTGCACTTCTTCATCACGCCGACATCGACGTCGAACTCGCGCGCCCCATACGGACAGGCCCAACTGCACAGCTTGCAGCCGATGCATTTGTCCTCGTCGACCAGCTCGATGCCGTCCGAGGCGCGCTTGTAGGACGCTCCGGTCGGGCAGACGGTGACGCAAGCAGGTTCCGTACAGTGCAGGCACGATCGCGGGAAATGGACAGTGAGGCCGCCCATGGCGTCGTCCTGCTCGTAGGTGTGCACCCGGTTGAACCAGACGCCGTCGACATCGCCGCCATAGGGGACCAGATCGGTCAGCGGCGCCATGTGCCCGCCAGTGTTCCATTCCTTGCACGAGGTCACGCAGGCATTGCAGCCGACGCAGGTGTCGAGATCGATCGCGAGGCCGAGCTGCCGCTCGGTGGTTTCGGGCAGACAGGTCATCCGACGCGCTCCTTGTTCCTCAAGGTCGCGCCGAACGAGAGCTTGCGCGGTGACGGCTCGAAATTGGGCGGCGAAGCGACCGGCTTGAAGCGCGGCTCGGTGAAGCCTTCCTCGGCCGCGGCGCATTTACGCAGTCGCACGCGCAGATCGAACCACGACGCCTGTCCGGTGATCGGATCGCTGTTGGAATAGCGCCGGCCGCGCGCGTCGGCGGGCAACAGGTCGGCGATGGCGTGATTGAGCAGGAAGCCGCGGTTGGATTCGCCCGCGTCGTCGCCGAGACCCCACGCGCCCTTACGCTTGCCGATGGCGTTCCAGGTCCACACCGTGTTCGGATTGACGCCGTCGACCAGGCTGATCTGGCCCTTCACTTGGCCGTTGGCACTCTCGATCCAGACCCAATCGTCGTCGGCGAGGCCGAGGCGGGCGGCCATCGCCCGGTGGACGAAAAGCTTGTTCTGGTTGGTGATCTGCCGCAGCCAGGCATTCTGCGATCCCCAGGAATGGTACATATGCATGGGCCGCTGCGTCAGCGCATGCAGCGGAAAGCCGTCGCCGTCGGAAGCGGTTTCTTCCAGCGGCACGTACCAGAACGGCAGCGGATCGAAATAGATCTCGATGCGGGTCCGCTCGCTTTCGGGCGGGACGATGGCCCCATGGCCGCGCGCCGCCAGCCGGAAGCGCTGCAGCGGCTCCGAATAGAGCTGGAAGACGATGGGCCCGGCTTTCGCCACGAAGCCCATGCGGACGGCGAAATCGAGATAGGCGCGGTTCGCCATCTTGTAGTAGCGCTCGTCCGGCGCGAGTTCGTGATGCCAGAAGCCGCCATGGTCGATGTAGTGCTCGAGCTGGCGCGGATTGGGCTCGCCGCGGCCAATGTCGCCGCCGTTCTTGCCGCGCCAGCCGGCGAGCGGACCAATGCCGGGCGCGCGCTCGTGGTTGACGATGTAGTCGGCATAGTCGGCATGGCGCGCGCTGCCGTCGTCGTTGACGAATGCCGGCAGGGCGAGGCGCGCCCCGAGTTCGATCAGCACGGACTGGAACGGCCGCACGTCGCGGTCGGGCGCCACCACCGGATGACGGATCGCGTCGCCGGGGCCGTCGGCGTGGCTGATCGGCCGGTCGAGCAGGCTGATGCAGTCGTGACGCTCCAGATAGGTCGTGTCCGGCAGCACCAGATCGGCGAAGGCCACGGTCTCCGAATGGTAAGCGTCGGAATAGATGATGTAGGGAATCTTGTAATCGCCGTTCTCGTCCTTATCGGTCAGCATCTTGATCGTTTCGGACGTGTTCATCGACGAGTTCCACGCCATGTTGGCCATGTACATCATCAACGTGTCGATCGGATACGGATCGGCAGCCCAGGCGTTGCGGATGACGGTGTGCATCAGGCCGTGCGCGGCGAATGGCGCTTCCCAGGAATAGGCCTTGTCGAGGCGCACCGGCGTGCCGTCCGCCTCCACCAGAAGATCGGCGGGATCGGTGACGAAGCCGAGCGGCGAGCCGGCAAGCGGCGTCATCGGCTTGCCGCCGTCCTTGCCGGCCGGCTTGTTCGGTGGCGGCACCGGCTTCGGGTAGGGCGGCCGGTAGCGCCAGCCGCCGGGCACGTCGACGGTGCCGAGCAGCACCTGCAGCAGATGGATGGCACGGCAGGTGTGGAAGCCATTGGAATGGGCCGAGATGCCGCGCATGGCATGCATGGCGACCGGGCGGCCCTTGATGGTCTCGTGACGGCGCCCGGCCCAGTCGGTCCAGGCGACCGGCAATTCGATCGCCTGCTGGAAGGCGACGTAGGCGAGCTCGGCCGCCACTTGCCGGATCTTCTCCGCCCGAACGCCGCAACGCTCGGCGACCGCGTCCGGCGAATAGGCCGGGTCGAGATAGCGCTCGGCGATCAACTGGAAGACGGGAACGCACGTGCGGCCGTCGACGGTGAACGAGCCGACGAGCGCCGGCTCGATGGCCGGATCGCGGGAATCTGCCGGCACCTTGCGCGCCTGGTCCCATGACAGCGCGCGTCCTTCGCCGTCGCGCAGGAACAGGCCGTCGTCGGCCGCGCCCGGCTCGCGGATGACCAGAACGTGGGCGTTCGTGTAGCGAGCCAGATAGTCGAGATCGACCTTGCCCGCCTTGATCAGCTCGTGGATCAGCGCCAGCACGAAAAGGCCGTCCGTTCCCGGCCGGATGCCGATCCAGTCGTCGGCGATGGCGCTGTAGCCGGTGCGGCAGGGATTGATGGAGACGACCTTGGCGCCGCGCGCCTTCAGCTTGCCGAGGCCGATCTTGATCGGGTTGGAGTCGTGGTCCTCGGCGACGCCGAACAGCATGAAATATTTGGCATGGTCCCAATCGGGTTCGCCGAATTCCCAGAACGATCCGCCGATCGAGTAAAGCCCGCCCGCGGCCATGTTGACCGAACAGAAGCCGCCATGGGCGGCGAAGTTCGGCGTGCCGAATTGCGTGGCCCACCAGCCGGTGAGCGACTGCGACTGGTCACGCCCGGTGAAGAAGGCGAGCTTCTTGGGATCGCTGGCGCGAATGCGGCGAAGCCGCTCGGCGACAATGCCGACCGCCTCGTCCCATTCGATCTCGCGGAATTCGCCCGAGCCCGGCGACGATGGGCGAGGTATGGACGCCGTCGTCTTCGTCCGGAGCCCGCGTATCGGCAAGCGGCTGCTGGGATGGCGCGGAATTGGCGCCGCGAATGCGTCGCGCGGACATCGGCGAATTCCTCCTGTCGCCCTCCTATCGGCTGCCGACAGACTGAAACCGCCCGACTAATCGGTCCAACATATTAGTTGTCTAGGTTCAAGCGAGCCAATCGATTAGCCGCGAAGCGCCAAGCGAGGACGCCGGCCGGCGAGAGAACCGTGCCGTGTCGGTCTTCAGCGGCCTTTGAGGAAAGCGAAATCGCAGCCCTGGTCGGCGCCGAGGGTCTGCTCGGCATAGAGGCGGGCGTAGCCGCGCTGCGGCTTCTCTTCTGCTTTCGGTAGCGCGACGGCGCGGCGCTTGAGCTCGGCCTCGTCGACCAGGAGATCGATGCGGCGCGCCTTCACCGACAGCTTCAGCCGATCGCCATTGCGCACCAGGCCGAGCGGGCCGCCGGACGCAGCGTCCGGCGTCACATGCAGAACGATAGTGCCGAAGGCGGTGCCGCTCATGCGCGCGTCGGACACGCGCACCATGTCTTTGACGCCCTGGCTCGCCAGCTTCCTAGGGATCGGCAGATAACCGGCCTCCGGCATGGCGGCGGCCGAATGCGGGCCGGCGTACTGCAGGACGAGAATATCGTCGGCCTTCACGTCGAGCTTGGGATCGTCAATACGCGCGGCAAGGTCTTCCAGCGATGAGAACACCACCGCCCGGCCCTCGTGCTCGAACAGATTTGAAGCGGCGGCCGAGCGCTTGAAGATCGCTCCTTTCGGCGCCAAGTTGCCGAACAGCGCGACCAGCCCGCCCTGCGGCTCGATCGGCTCATTGCGCGCGGCGATAACACTGCGGTCGACGTAAGCCTCGCCGTCCTGGGCAAGCCGCTCACCCAGCGTCTCGCCGGTGACGGTCATGCAGTCGAGATGCAAAAGGTCCTTCAGTTCGCGCAACAGCGCGCCCGTGCCGCCGGCGGAGAAGAAGTCTTCCATGTAGCCGTTGCCGACCGGCTTCAGGTTCACCAGCACCGGCGTGGTGTCGGACAGCTCGTTGAGCCGCTCGAGCGAGACCTTGATGCCGGCGCGGCCGGCGATCGCAGTGAGATGGATGACGGCATTGGTGGAGCCGCCGACGGCGAGCAGCACGCGCAGCGCGTTCTCGACCGATTTCTCGCTGACGATCCTGTCGGGCGTCAGGCCGGAGCCGATCAATTTGACCGCGGCGGCGCCGGTCGCTTCCGCCGCGCGTAGCCGGTCGGCATGCACGGCGGGGATAGCGGCGGTGCCCGGCAGGATCATGCCGAGCCCTTCGGCGAGGCAGGCCATGGTCGAGGCGGTGCCCATGACCGCGCAGGTGCCGGCAGTGACGGCGAGATTGCCTTCGACCTCTGAGATTTCCTTGTCATCGATCGCGCCGGCACGGTATTGCGCCCAGAAGCGGCGACAATCGGTGCAGGCGCCCAGCCGCTCGCCGCGATGGCGGCCGGTCATCATTGGGCCGGCGACCAGCCCGATCGCCGGCTTGTTGGCGGACACCGCGCCCATCAATTGCGCCGGCACGGTCTTGTCGCAGCCGCCCATCAGCACGACCGCGTCCATCGGCTGGGCGCGCACCATTTCCTCGGTGTCCATCGACATCAGGTTGCGGAACTTGAGGCTGGTCGGCGAGAGAAAAACTTCGCCCAGTGAAATCGTCGGGAATTCCATCGGCAGCGCGCCGGCCGCCAGCACGCCGCGTTTCACGGCATCGAGCATGTCGGGAAAATGGTGGTGGCAATTGTTGAAGCCGGACGGCGTATAGGCAATGCCGACCACCGGCCTTTTCAGCATGTCGCGCGAATAGCCCATGGACTGCGCGAAGGAGCGCCGCAGATAGAGCGAGAAATCGCGGTCGCCGTAATTGGTGAGGCCGTGGGCAATGCCGACAGGGTCGTTCATGAGGGTCACCTTGTGCAGGCGCGTCAGGGCTAATGCAAGCGGGTCAGGCAGGCCGCGGCGCCGGCCGTCTGCCCATCGCGCGCTCGAGCAGACGACCGGCCACCTGCCAGCCGTGCTTGTCCAGCCAAGCCGGCAGCCAGCACTCGATGAAGGCGCCTACGATTAGGGCAGAGAGCAGCCAGGTGCCGAAGAAATAGCGCGGCGTCGCGGCATAGATCAGATCGACGGCGTATTCGGCCAGCACCGCGGCGCCGATCAGGCGCAGCCAGGGATTGAAATCGCGGCCGCGCAGCGTCACGTAGACAACGACGGCAACGGCGGCCGCGTTCAAGGGAACAAAAGCCAGCTGCTCGCCCGGCCCGCTCAGCCACGCGCCGATCTGCGCGACCGCGCCGGTGAGATGACCGCGCCGGTGAGATGTGGGCCGGCGAAATCGAGTCTGGCGAGCTCGCCGAGCGCGGAGACCCAGGCGGACGGCGGCATCACCAGCAGGCTGGGCAGGTCTGCATTGCTGCTCATCAGCACCAGCTTGTGGCCGAAAGCCCAATTGTGCAGCGGCATGGCGAAGACCGGCAGGAAGCCGACGCACATGCCGGCCAACCGCCGCCATTGCCGCCGATAGAGCGCGGCCAACCCGGCGCCGCCCAGCACCATGCCGGCAATGGGCGCCACGATGGGCTTGGTGAACACGGCGAGCGCCAGAAGCAGCGCGCCGCCCGCGGCCATGGCGGCCCTGTCGGCCGGGCCCGCGCGTGGCGAGACGATCACCCAGACGCCCCAGACGGTCAGGATATGCGCCGCCGGATCGGCGAAGCCGCGCGCCGCCCATTTGGCATAGTCGAGAAAGGTGGAGCCGAAGATCTCGCCGATCGGCACAGCGACGAAAACGAGCGCCAGCCGCCAGGCGAAGGTATCGGACAGGAAGCGCTTGTAGAGGCCGAGCACGATCAGCGGCAGCAGCAGCACGAGCGAGAGATAGCCGAGATTGCTGTCACCGAACACGATCATTTCGAGCGCGCGCCAATAGCGCAGGCC
>JARRNI010000366.1:0-5176 GCA_037385125.1 Pseudolabrys sp. | reverse complement strand
GAAGCACCCTCCGAATCGATTAGGGTGCTCGAAAAGGAATCACAACCGATTCATCCGATTCAAGAAATCTGATTTGCTTGCCTCATGCGGCCAGCGTCGAAATGTGGGTAATTGAAAGTCGTCCAAGCGCGAGCAGTAGTCCGCTGGTTCGGCGAGCTGACCACCCACGCGACCGACGAGCTTTGCTGTTTGCTGATTCTGCGCATCGCGCCGGCACTTCCGTTTCTGCCCGAAGCCGCGCACGGAACGCCCATCGCCGCCATCGTCGTTCACTGGACGGGCGATCCCGTGGCCGGCGAGGCAGCGCTGCGGCCGATCAGATCTCTAGGGACGCCGCTCGCCGATACCATCGCCAAGAAGCCGTTCATCGCGCACCAAACCATGCTAGATGCCGGCGTCCCATTCGGTCGCCGATATTATTGGAAATCGAATAATTTTGACGCGGTGGACGACCGTCTAAGCAACGCTCTTCTGAGCAGTGCCGGCAATATTACCTCGCCCTTTTCCTCAATCCTCTTGATGCACCTTGACGGGGCTCCCGCCAAGCTCGATACGAGAGAGACGGCAGTCGGCATGCGGAAGGCGCGTTACGTGTTGAACTTGCAAGCCGGCTGGGACGACAGGACGGAAGATGCACGTCACATCGCGTGGGCCCGCGAGTCGCTGGGGGCGGTCCAATCGCTCGCGGCAGGCAATCCTTACGTGAATTTTCTGACTGCGGACGAAACCGCATCACGCGGCGCTGCCGCCTACGATGGCGCCATCTATGAGCGATTGCGCGACGTCAAGACGAACTATGATCCGCGGAATCTGTTCCACGGCGCGCATAATGTAATGCCGAGAAAAACGCATCTGTGAGCAGCAGTTTGACGATGTCGGAGATGGGTCATTCGCTGCATCAGTGGTCAAGGGCCGAGGTCCGCCGATGTCCGCTATTCATCCAACTGCCGACATGCTGTTGCGTCGCCCCAAAATGACGTGAAGGGCCACAACCGGACTCATGCGCTGCAGCGAACAGCATCTCTACTCGATCACCTTATGAGCCCGAACGAGAAGTTTCGGCGGCACCGCAAGGCCGAGCGCCTTGGCGGTCTTCAGGTTGATGACTAACTCGAATTTGGTCGGCAATTGCACAGGCAGGTCTGCGCGACTTGAGCAGGTTGGCGATCACGATTGCGACGGCGTTCAGAACCCCAAACATCACCCGTCATAATGTGACGATTCTGCCTGGCCACGCGAATCCAGGCCGGACAACATTTTCGGAAAGGACACCGGGGGAATACGGCGTCGACACGCGCGTCGAGCCGTTCGAGGGATATGACCGCTGCGCCGCCGATATCCTCCTGGCCGCCGACGACGCGGCGCTGTCGGATCTGCGCTCGGCGACCGACGGCCGATTGTTCGATGCGCTGCGCGCCGGGATCCGCTCCGGTCGCATCATTTGCTATACCTTGAGGCGGCGCTGCGTGCTCGAGCAGCTGGGCTTCGAAGAGTTGCTCGATGCGCTCGGTTTCGCCTTCATGGGGGCATGCCGATGATCTTCAGAAATCCGTCCGGCGCGCCCGAACTCGCCTGTGACGCATGCGGGTGCCGGTGGTTCGACCGGATGACGGGTGCCTGCTACGAGTGCGGCACTCCGGTCCCGCCGCGGGCGCAAGCGGAGTTCTCGGCCGAACTCGAGGCATTCGCCGCGCAGCGCGAGCGCGCGAAGGAGCAGCTTACTTCCGCGCTGGAATTCCTCGAAGGCGGAGACTGGCGCTCGGCGCACCGGATCGTCCAGCGCGACGAGGACGACGCCCTCGCCTGCTGGGCGCACGAGATCGTGCACCTGATGGAGGGCGATGCGTCGAACGCGCGCTACTGGTACCGGCGCGCCGGGCGCGAGCTTCCCGCGCCGGTCCGGATCGACGCCGAGCTCGAGGCGCAGCGCGCCGCGCTCGACGGCTGACGCGCAGCTTACACGCAGCCGCGCACCCCCGGGGCGCGCTGGTTCACACGCGCGTGTGGACGGCCCGCGCCAAAAGGGATGTAATGGCCCCGGGAGACATGGAGAGGAGGAGGCGAAAATGGGAAAGTCCGTCCTGGCTTTACTGGCAGCGATCCTCGCGCCGCTCGCGGCTCACGCGCAAAGCGCGCACGATCTGATCAACTCCGCGCAGAACACCGAGAACGTCCTGACCTACGGCATGGGATACGGTCTGCAGCGCTACAGCACGCTGTCGCAGATCGACACCCGCGACGTCCAGCACCTGGTCCCGGTCTGGAACTACAGCCTCAACGACAACCGCGGCGAAGAATCGCAACCGCTCGTGATCGACGGTGTGATGTACGTGACGACGCACAACGCCACGGTGGCGATCGACGCTCTCACCGGTCGCCAGATCTGGAAGACCACGATCGAGTATCCGCCCGCCACGCCGCGCGTCGCCTGCTGCGGGATCGTCAACCGCGGACTCGCCGCGTACGACGGCAAGCTTTACCGAACGACGCTCGACGACCATGTCGTCGCCTATGACATGAAGACCGGCAAGCAGCTCTGGAAGTCCAAGGCGATCGGCTTCGAGGCCGGATATTCGATGACCGTCGCGCCGCTGGTGGCAGACGGGGTCGTCATCACCGGCGTGTCCGGCGGCGAATACGGCATTCGCGGCTTCCTCGACGGCTGGGACCCACGCACCGGCAAGCATCTGTGGCGCCGCTACACGGTCCCCAGCCCGCACGCCAAGGGCGGTGACACCTGGCCGGGCGACACCTGGAAGCACGGCGGCGGCGCCACCTGGCTGACCGGCTCCTACGATCCCGAGCTGAACCTGGTGTACTGGGGCGTCGGCAACCCCGGCTCCTGGAACGCGCTGGTGCGCAAGGGCGACAACCTGTACACGGACAGCGTGATCGCGATCCGGCCCAAGACCGGGAAGATCGTCTGGCACTACCAGTTCACGCCCAACGATGCCTTTGACTATGACGGCACGAACGAGCTGATCCTGGCCGACCTGAAGATCCACGGCAAGAACCGCAAGGTCCTCATGCAGGCCGACCGCAACGGCTTCTTTTACGTCATCGACCGCACCAACGGCGAGCTTCTCGCGGCCAATCCGTTCGTCAAGCAGAACTGGGCCGACCGCATCGACATGAAGACCGGGCGTCCGGTCAAGTCGGCGATCACCAAGGAGATGTATGCCGGCAAGCAGGTCGAGATCTGGCCTTCGGCGTTCGGCGGCAAGAACTGGATGCCGATGTCGTACAACCCGCAGACCGGCCTCGCCTACGCCAACACGCTCAATTTCGGCTGGACCTACCAGGCGCAAGTGCCGAAGTACCGCGCCGGCGTGTTCTACTTCGGCGCCAAGTTCGCGTGGGCCTTCCCCAAGAACGGCCCGCGCGGCGTCCTGAAGGCGATCGATCCGCTGACCGGCAAGGCGAAGTGGGAAATCCCCAGCGAGCTGCCGAACTACTCTGGCACCCTGAGCACGGCGGGTGGCCTGGTGTTCACCGGCACCGAGACCGGCGCCTTCAAGGCCTACGATGCCGAGAGCGGCAAGGAGCTGTGGAGCTTCCAGACCGGCTCGGGGATCGTCGGCCAGCCGATCACCTGGTCGCACGACGGGCGCCAGTACGTGACCATCACGAGCGGGATCGGCGGCGTGTACGCGCTCTTCGCCGGCGACCAGCGGCTGGCGCAGATCCCGGCGGGGGGCTCAGTGTGGACGTTCGCGCTGCCCAAGCCGTGACCGCGGCCCGCGCCGCCGTTGCCCTGCTGGGCCTGGCCTGTGCGTTCCCGGTTCAGGCCCGGGCGGGCAACGCGGCCGAGGTCGCCGGCGGCAAGGCGCTGTTCAACCAGATGTGCTCGCACTGCCACGGCCTCAACATGGTCAATCCGGGCACCTCGGCCTTCGACCTGCGCAAGTTTCCGCACAACGAGCCGAAACGCTTTCGCCATTCGGTGACCTACGGCAAGGGCAACATGCCGGCGTGGGGAGACCTGCTCAAGCCGAGCGAGATCAGCGAGCTCTGGGCTTACGTGAAGAGCGGCGGCAAGCCATGACGTGGTGCGTGCCGCGTGCGGCGGGGCTCGCCTCCGCGGCGCTGCTGCTCGCGGCGGGCATCGCGCCGCGCGCCGCGGTCGCGGCGCGCACGCCCGTCCTGCGCGTGTGCCTGGACCGGAACAACGGCCTCAATTCGATGCAGCACGGCCGCGCCGCCGGCTCCGGCTTCGACCTCGAGATCGCCCGGGCGGTGGCGAAGCGCGTCGACCAGCGGCTCGCCGTGCGCTGGTTCAGCTATGACGCTGACCTCGACGCCGTACCCGAGCGAGAAGTCGACGCCCTACTTTCCGCCGGCGTGTGCGATCTGGTCGGCGGCTATGCGCTCGGAGCGGATTCGCTCGGCAAGCCGAACGTGCGCGAGGCGCTCGTGCCCGCCTACCAGGCCGCGGGCAGAAGCTCGACGCGGCGACGTCCCGTCGCGCTGGGCGTGCTCGCGCCAAGCCACGCCTACCGCCGCTCGCCGCTCACGGTGGTGCTCGGACCCGGCATCCCGATGCGCCGCATCGCGCGCCTGAGCGACCTGTCCGGACTCAAGCTTGGCTGCGAGAACGACACCCTCAGCTGCGCCATCATGATGCGCTACGACGGTGGCAGCCTGGCGCCGCGCGTGACCCATGTCCTGCCGGGCGGGGGGATTCTGCGCCGCCTGCAGGCGGGCGACTACCAGGCGGTCCTGATCGAGCTCGGCAGGCTGGACGCCTACCGCGCCGCGCACCCGGGAAGCGGGCTGCAGGCCACCGGTTACCGGCACTCGCTCGCGTTCAACATCGGCTTCGTCGCACTCAAACGCCGCTCGGACCTGCTGCACAGGATCGACGCGGCGATCGACCGCATGCGCACCGCAGGCGAAGTTCGGGCACTCGCCGAGCGCGCGAGGCTGACCTACGTGGCGCCGCGCGCCCCGCTGGTACACAGCGAGGTCACGCCCGCCGATTTGCTGGGCGACTAGCGCCACCCGCTAAGTCAGCGGCGCGAGCGCTCGAAGCTTGCCATGAATTCCGACAGGCACAGGAGATGGGCGGCATTGACTCGCGGGCGCCGCAGCAGCACGCGAGCCATTAACAGACTTCGAAGTAGCCTATTCGGTATGAAGTTGCGAGCAGATCGTGTTCAGAAATACCTAAAAAGAC
>JARRNI010000365.1:0-5193 GCA_037385125.1 Pseudolabrys sp. | reverse complement strand
CGAGTAAAATAAAACGCAAGGGGCGTTGAACATGAAAGCCGTTGCGAAGACGGTCGAGCCCGCCGATCGTGAGGCGCGCTTCGACCACATCCGGCCGCTGTATCTGGAGGCCTTGACGCTGGTCGAGCGGCTGCACCGCCGCCTGCTCGACGTCATCAAGGACGAGTTCGACCGGCGCGGGCGGGCCGACATCAATTCCGTGCAGGCGCTGCTGCTTTACAATATCGGCGACAAGGAGCTGACCGCCGGCGAGCTGCGCACGCGCGGCTACTATCTCGGCTCCAACGTCTCCTACAATCTGAAGAAGCTGGTCGAGATGAATTTCCTCAATCACCAGCGCAGCCGCGTCGATCGTCGCTCGGTTCGCATCAAGCTGACCGACAAGGGCCGCGAGGTCCGTGACATCGTCGAAGCGCTCTACCAGAAGCACGTGCGCACGGTCGAGCAGGTGGGCGGCATCAATGCCGACGAGTTCGCCACCCTCAACAAGTCGCTGCACCGGCTCGAGCGCTTCTGGACCGACCAGATCCTCTATCGCCTGTAATTCCTTCTCGCTTACCGGCGGAAGACTTGCCCCGGCCGAGTATTCGGCCGGGGTCTTTGTCGTATTGCTCCTGCCATTCCGGGCTCGGCATGACCACGCGGGCGGCGTCATCTCAGGGCGGAACTTGGCCACAAAATCGCCCGCTCGGCTGATTAGCGAAAAGTTGAACTTCCCGGGGCCCTCGGGCATTGCCGTCGTGGGCCAAATCAGGGCATGAAACGCCACCGTTCGGGCTTGATTTTTCGCCCTTCAGCCGAGAACGCGATGCCGCACGCAACCGATTCCACTTATGGCCGCCGCGCCTTCCTCAAACTGCTCGGCGCGGGCCTCGCCGCCAGCGGCTTCGCCCGCACGGCGAACGCGGCCATGGACCCCACGCTGCAGGCTCTGATCCGGGAGAACCAGCAGCGCGACCTCGGCCAGGACTTCGACGCCGCCTCGCGCACCATCCACATGCCGAAGGCCTCGCTGCCCACGCTGTCGCCCGCCACGGTGACCACCACCGAGCAGGCGGCCGGCAAATACGAGGGCATCGTGGCGCGCGGCGGCTGGCCCCTGGTGCCGCCGACCGACCGGCTGCGCCTCGGTAACCGTCATCCGAGCGTCGTCCTATTGCGCAAGCGGCTGATCATCGCCGGCGACCTGGAGCCCAATGCCGGCGCTTCCGACATTTTCGATTCCTACGTCGAGGCGGCGGTGCGCCGCTTCCAGGCCCGCCACGGCATTACTATCGACGGCATCGTGCGCAACGCCACCTTCGACCGGCTCAACGTGCCGGCCGACGTGCGGCTCAAGCAGCTCAAGATCAATGTCGGCCGGCTGAAAGCCGCCACCAAGCATCTGCCCGCGCGCTACGTGATGGTCAACATCCCGGCCGCGCAGGTCGAGGCGGTGCAGGACGGCGTGGTGCAAAGCCGCCACATCGCGGTGGTCGGCCGCCCGTCGCGGCCGTCGCCCGACGTCAACAGCAAGATCACCGAGATCAATTTCAATCCCTACTGGACGGTGCCGGTCTCGATCGTGCGGCGCGACCTGATCCCGATCATGCAGAAGGATCCCAAGTATCTGGCCAACGAGCACATCCGCATCTTCGACCAGCACCACAACGAGCTCAAGGCCTCGCAGATCAACTGGAATTCGGATGACGCGGTCAACTACCTGTTCAAGCAGGATCCGGGCAGCTTCAACTCGCTCGGCACCATCCGCATCCAGTTTCCGAGCCCCGACGGCGTCTACATGCATGACACGCCGGAGAAGAACCTGTTCGGCGATGACATGCGCTTCGATTCTTCGGGCTGTGTGCGGGTCCAGAACGTGCGGCAGCTGGTCGACTGGCTACTGAAGGACACGCCCGACTGGTCGGCGGACAAGGTCAACGCCGCCGTGCGGTCGGGCGACCGCATCGACGCCAAGCTCAAGAAGCCGGTGCCGCTGTTCTGGGTCTATATCACCGCTTGGGCCACGCCCGACGGCGTGGTGCAGTTCCGCGACGACATCTACAACAAGGACGGCCTCGGCCAGTACGCCGAGACGGGGAAAAAGGGCTGAGCTCTCCACTGGTCGTTCCAGGGAACGCGCCATAAGCGCGTTTATGTGCGCCTTTAACGCGCTATGGCGCGTGAATCCGGAATCCAAGGGCGGACGCTATGAGGCCTTTCGCTTTGGCCCCTGGATTCCGGGCCCCGCGCTGACGCCCGTCCCGGAATCACAGCCTGAAAAACGCTAGATATTGCGGCAACATGCACTGACAATGCCAATACTTGGCGGTCCGGCCGTGATATGCTATTGGCCAAGCCACTCCCGGACCTATTTACTCGTTCGGCGCGCCAGCTCCGTGTCCGGCGCGCCCCAGGAGACCTGTGAATGTCGGCGACATCGAGCCCCAAGTCTGCCCAAAAAAGCTCAAACGAAGCGGAATCGCTGTTCACCGCGCCGCTTGCCGAGGCCGACCCCCAGATCGCCGCGGCGATCGACAAGGAACTCGGGCGTCAGCGCGACGAGATCGAGCTGATCGCCTCGGAAAACATCGTCTCGCGCGCGGTGCTGGAGGCGCAGGGCTCGGTGCTGACCAACAAATATGCCGAAGGCCTGCCGGGCAAGCGCTATTACGGCGGCTGTCAGTTCGTCGATATCGCCGAGAACCTGGCGATCGAGCGCGTCACCAGGCTGTTCGGCTGCAGCTTCGCCAATGTGCAGCCGCACTCTGGCGCCTCCGCCAACGCGGCGGTTTTCTTCGCGCTTATGCAGCCGGGCGACACCTTCATGGGCCTCAATCTCGCCGCCGGCGGCCATCTGAGCCACGGCATGGCGCTCAATCTCTCCGGCAAATGGTTCAAGCCGGTGCCCTACAATGTGCGCCGCGACGACCACTTGATCGACATGGACGAGGTCGAGCAGCTAGCCAAGGAGCACAAGCCGAAGCTCATCATCGCCGGCGGCTCGGCCTATCCGCGCATCATCGACTTCAAGCGTTTCCGCGAGATCTGCGACGAGGTCGGCGCCTATCTGATGGTGGACATGGCGCATTTCGCGGGACTGGTCGGCGGGGGCATGCATCCGTCGCCGTTCCCGCACGCGCACGTGGTTACCACCACCACCCACAAGACGCTGCGCGGCCCGCGCGGCGGCGTTATCCTCACCGACGACGAGGCGCTGGCCAAGAAGTTCAACTCGGCGGTGTTCCCCGGCCTGCAGGGCGGCCCGCTCATGCACGTCATCGCCGCCAAGGCGGTGGCCTTCGGCGAGGCGCTCAGGCCAAGCTTCAAGAGTTACGCCCGCAACGTGGTGGAGAACGCCAAGGCGCTGGCCGAGCACATGAAGTCGCACGGCCTCGATATCGTCTCCGGCGGCACCGACACCCATCTGATGCTGGTCGACCTCAGGCCGAAGAAGCTCACCGGCAAGGTGGCGGAAGCGGCGCTCGGCCGCGCCCATATCACCTGCAACAAGAACGGCATCCCTTACGATCCGGAGAAGCCTTTCGTCACTTCCGGCGTCCGGCTCGGCACGCCGGCCTGCACCACCCGCGGCTTCGGCATCGCCGAATTCCGCGCCGTCGGCGACATGATCACCGAGGTGCTCGACGTGCTCTCGCAGAAGGGCGCGGATGAGGATTCGCTCGTCGAGGGCGCCGTGCGCGAGAAGGTGAAGACGCTGCTGGCGCGGTTCCCGATCTATCAATGACGGGTAGGGGAAATAGGGGGTAGCCCATGCGTTGCCCGAGTTGCGGAAGCCTCGACACCCAGGTGAAGGATTCGCGGCCGACGGAAGATTCCGCCGTGATCCGCCGCCGCCGCGTGTGCCTGACCTGCAATTTCCGCTTCACCACCTTCGAGCGCGTGCAGCTGCGCGAATTGACCGTCATCAAGCGTAACGGCCGCCGCGTGCCGTTCGACCGCGACAAGCTGATGCGCTCGGTGCAGATCGCGCTGCGCAAGCGCTCGGTCGATCCCGAGCGTATCGAGAAGATGGTGTCGAAGATCGTGCGCGAGCTGGAAAGCATGGGCGAGAGCGAGGTCACCTCGGAGACCATCGGAGAGCTGGTGATGGAGCACCTGCGCGCGCTCGATGACGTCGCCTATGTGCGCTTCGCCTCCGTCTACCGCAATTTCCGCGAGGCCAAGGACTTCCGCGCCGCGCTCGACGAACTGGGCAACGAGCGGCCGGCGGTGCTGCCGCGCAAATGAACGAGCAGGTCACGCCCCCGCCTGCCGCCGCGGCGGACGACGAGCGCTTCATGGCGCTCGCGCTGGCGCTCGGCCGGCGTGGGCTCGGCAATACTTGGCCCAATCCGGCGGTCGGCGCGGTGATCGTCAAGGACGGCGTCATCCTGGCGCGCGGCTGGACGCAAGAAGGCGGCCGTCCCCATGCCGAGGTCGAGGCGCTGCGCCGTGCCAAAAAGGCGGCGCAGGGCGCCACCATGTACGTCACCCGCGAGCCTTGCTCGCATCAGGGCCAGTCGGGCCCTTGCGCCGACGCCATCATCAAGGCCGGCATTGCCCGCGTCGTCTCCGCGCTGGAAGACCCCAATCCGGACGTGGCCGGGCAGGGGCACGAGCGCCTGCGCGCCAAGGGCATCGCGATCGATGTCGGCTTGCATGCCGAGGAAGCGCGCCGCGCCCATGCCGGCCATATCGCGCGTGTGATGCAGAAGCGCCCGCATGTATTGCTCAAGCTCGCGATCTCTGCCGACGGCAAGGTGGGGCTTGCCGGCCGCAAGCCGGCCGCGATCAGCGGCGAGCTGGCGCGCCAGCGCGTGTTCCAGATGCGCAGCCAATGCGATGCCATCCTGGTCGGCATCGGCACCGTGCTGGCGGACAATCCGCAGCTCACCTGCCGGCTGCCCGGCCTTGCCGGGAGGTCGCCGGTGCGCGTGGTGCTCGACGCGCAATTGCGCGTGCCGCTCGCGAGCTCCGTGATCGCCACCGCGCGCGAGACGCCGACCTGGGTATTCTGCGCGCGCAATGCTTCCGCCATGGCCGAGGAGATCCTGCACGACAAAGGCTGCAAGGTGTTCCGCGTCGACGACACCGACGGCCGGCTCGACCTGACCGGCGTGCTGGAGACGCTGGCCGGCGAGGGCATCACCCGGCTGATGGTGGAGGGCGGCCCGACCGTGGCGGCCGCTTTTGTCGCCGCCGACCTGGTGG
>JARRNI010000364.1:0-8536 GCA_037385125.1 Pseudolabrys sp. | reverse complement strand
CGTGGTCGGCCACGAAGGCAGCGTGTTCGGCATCGCCCTGCTGCTCGGCCTCGCCTTCATCGGCATCGGCGGGCTGTCGCTCACGCCCGGCCGCAAGCCGAAAAAGCGCTGATCGCGCGCTGCGGAACCGCCGGCGCCGCCGGCGCGCGGCAGGCCTTCCCGTCCCCGGCCGGCCCACTCAAGGTCGAGACCGCCGCACAAGGCCTAGTGCATCCCTGGTCGCTCGCCTTCCTGCCCGACGGCCGCATGCTGGTGACGGAACGGCCGGGGCGCATGCGCACCGTCGGCAATAAAGGCAAGCTGTCGGCGCCGCTCGCCGGCGTGCCAAAGGTCTACGCCCGCAGCCAGGCCGGCCTGATGGACGTGATCCTGACACGCGACTTCGCCCATAGCCGCGAGATATTCTTCTGCTACGACGAGCCCTATGAGAGTGGCGGCCGCATCGCCGTCGCCCGTGCGCGGCTCGAGGACAAGCGGCTCGCCGGCGTCCGCGTCATCTTCCGCCAGCACGGCCCCGCCGATCACGGCCTCAACACCGGCTGCCGCATGGTACAGGCCAAGGACGGCAACTTGTTCGTCACCATGGGCGACCACTTCTCCGCCAAGAAGATGGCACAGTCGCTCGACAACGATATCGGCAAGATCATCCGCATCAAGCCGGACGGCAGCGCGCCATCCGACAATCCCTTCATCGGCAAGCAGGGCGCGCGCCCGGAAATCTGGGCCTATGGCCTGCGCAACCCGGAAGGCCTCGCCTTCAATCCGTGGAACGGCCAGCTCTGGGAACAAGAGCACAGCAGGGTGACGGTGCTGATATCGACCGCGCGGTAGGCCTCCTGCATGGTGAGCACCCCGGTGCCCACCATCAGCGCGCCGCCCAGCAGCGCCACCCCAGCACGGTCGATGCGGTAGACCGGCATCCTGCCGAGGGCGACGATCACATAGGTCGCAACGAAGATCGCGATAGCGGCGGCGGTGGTGAAGTCGGGCATGGGTCGATCCTGCAGCTGCTCAGGTGCCGCGCGAATATGTGGATGGCCTGGGGATATCGCCGCCGGCGGCGCCACTTCGCCGCGGAGGCTTCCGTGTCATGGCCGCGTCATGCCCCCGCGCTATCGCAGCCATGCTTCAGTTTGTAGCGTAAATGCGTCACACCTTTGCGGTCCCGCGCGGCTGACCCTGCTCTCCCGGGACCGCTTATTTTTTGCGCGCCCCGCGCCGCCATCTTCCCCAACGGGCGGCGGCAGGCCCGGTTCCCTCGTCCCCGGCGTCAGTCGTGGCGCAGCTTCATGGCCAGGATCGGCAGCATCAGCGCCAGCGTCACCGCGCTCGAGCCGATCAGCGGCCCGTCGCCGATGGCGAGCCGGTAGGCCAGCCACAGCGCGATGCCAAGGGTGAAGCCCGCGGGTGCCCGACAGCGACAGCGCGCGCGTCTCCTTCTCGCGCATCACCATCCCCATTCACATTCATTGATAGTTGCGATAAATACTACGCTCATAGGTTTAGCGTTCGGGGGCTTCAATGGACCTCATTACACAACACTCTGGTTTTCCGCCGGGCTTGATCATTTGGTTCGTGCTGCTGATGGCGATCATCATCGGCCGCGTGCTGCGCGGCGACATCCACACCACCGGATTCATGCGCACCGCGCCTGGATGCCAGCGCCACGCCGGCGCAAACACAGATTGCGCCCGAGCGCGTGCTCGCAATGGCGCAGTTTCCTGTGGTGATCGTTAGCTACATTTTCGATGCACTGCACGCCGATCTGAGCGTGGCGCACCCGTCGCTCCCCGACATCTCCGATCAATTGGTCATGCTGCTCACCGGCGGCAACGGCCTCTATCTCGCCGGCAAGATCGCCCGTGTCTCGTGACAGGAGAAGCCCGTGAACCCGCAAAACATCTCGCTGATCAGCTTCGCGATCATCAGCGCCATCCTGCTATTGTTCGCCTTCGTCGTGCTGTGGAAGATCTCCAAGGGCGACATCAGCCTCAATGGGTTGCTCGCCGAACCGCCGCAAGCCGGCAAAACCGTCGACACCGCGAAGGCGAGCCTGTCGCGCTTCCAATTCCTCATTTTCACATTCGTGATCGCAGGGCTCAATCTGTTGCTGTCGATCGAGGCCGGCACCTTCGTCGAAATCCCGCAGAACGTGCCGTACCTGCTGGGCATCAGCGGCGGCACCTATGTGGTCTCGAAGGTCGCGAACAAGGCATAGCGCGCCGGACACGCAAAAGGGGAAGCATCATGTTGCTCACGCTTTCGATCGTGGCCGCCCTCGGTCTCGCCGGCGCGGCCGCCGCGCAGACTCCGAACAGCGAGACATTCAAGCCCGGGCCGGAGAACGATCCCAACAACTGCAGCGACCTTTGGCGCGGCATCGGGCTTCTTCCGCAATATTCGCGCGAGGCGGACCGCGACGCGATCATCGTTTGCCACACAAAATATGTGCTGTCGCACAACAACAAGGACAAGACGCCCGACTGGGTGATCGAGCACCTCACGGCCACGCAGATATCGGGCAAGACCTCCCGCCCGAAGGTGAAATTCAAACCGGACCCCGCCGTGCCGCGGACAAGCGGGCGGTCGACGACGACTATCGCAACAGCAAGTCCGACCGCGGCCATCAGGCGCCATCCGACGATTTCAAGCACCGGCGCGAATGGATGGTGGAGAGCTTCTTCCTGTCCAATGTCGTTCCGCAGGTCGGCATCGCCTTCAACCGCGGCATCTGGAAAAACCTTGAAGATCACGTGCGCGACCGCGGCGAGCTCTATGCGCGGCACGCTCACCATCACCGACACCACCAATGTCTGCCGCAACAAGATCGTGCTGAAGCCGCTGAAAAGGGAATCGATCTGCGGCGCCAAGGCCAAATGCGAGGACGGCGTCACGGTGCCGATCGCGCTATTCAAGATCATCTATCATCCCCGCCTGCACCGGGCCAATGCGTTCATTCTGCCGAACATCAATCACCGCGATGCCGACAAGGGTTTCGCGGAACCCATCGAATATCTCAAGAGATTCCAGGTCACCGTCCAGGTGGTGGAGAAATACACGGGTCTCGAGTTTTTCCGCGACCTGTCGCTGCGCAGTCGGCGTCCGATCCTCGAGCAGTGCACGTCCTTCATGGAGTACTGGGCCCGGCGCGCACGGCCTTGTGCGGGTCCGCAACGCGGCGCACCGCTCATGCGCCGCGTTGCGCCGACACACGAGGTCGCGACAGCCGCCGTCTTGGGCTATAGAACAGGCCCCGCGCCTTTTGCGCTTTCCCACGCGAGTGCCCCGCCATGATCGACTTCTACGCGCTGACCTCACCGAACGTGCAGAAAATCTTCATCATGCTCGAGGAGTGCGCGTTGCCCTATAAGACGCACCTGGTCGACGTCTGGAAGGGCGAGCAGTTCACGCCCGAATTCACCAGGATCAACCCGCTGCAGAAAATCCCGGCCATCGTCGACAGCGACGGCCCGGCGGGCACGCCCTATACCGTGATCGAATCGGGGGCTATCCTCATCTATCTCGCAGAGAAGACCGGCAAGTTCATCCCGCACGATCCGGTCAAGCGCTACGATTCGATCCATTGGCTGATGGTACAGATGGCCAATGTCGGGCCCATGTGCGGCCAGCTCGTGCATTTCTCCAAATACGCGCCGGCCGGCGAGGACTACGGCAACAAGCGCTATCGCACCCAGGTCAACAAGTTGTTCGATCTCTACGAGCAACGCTTGGCGGCACAGCCTTACGTCGCCTGCAGCGACTACACCATCGCCGACATCGCCGCCTTTCCCTGGCTGCGCAATGTCGGCCTGCTCGCCATCGATCTCGGCAAGCGCCCGCACGTGAAGGCCTGGGTCGACAAGATCGAGGCGCGCGATGCGGTCAAGCGCGCCTACGGCAAGATCGGCCAGATCACCTCGGCGCGCGATAGCGCCGGCGAGGATGCCAAGGACCGCTTCTTCGCCCGCGGCCGGCACGCGGTGGCGTGACGGCGAGCGGAAGGCGAGCTTCCTCATGGTGAGGAGCGCAGCGAAGCTGCGCGCCTCGAACCATGAGGCCCGAGACGGACCGATAGCACTAACGCGTCATGGCCGGGCGACCGGGCATGGCGAAGGATAATCTCTGCGGTGCGATGTGCCCAACGACGCCGCGCCGCCCTTTTCAGCCTTTCCTTCACGCCCCATAATGCGTGCGCAGCAACCGGGGAGCCGCCGCCATGATCATGGAAATCGCCCAGTTCGAGATCAAGCCCGGCATGGAAGCCGAATTCGAGGAAGGCGTGCGCGCGGCCAAGCCGCTGTTCAAGCATGCCGAGGGATGCAGCGCCATGATGCTGACGCGCTCGCACGAATATCCGCTGCGCTACCGACTGTTCGTACGCTGGGCGACGCTGGAGAACCACACGGTCGACTTCCGCGGCTCGCCCGACTTCCAGGAGTGGCGCCGCCTCGTCGGGCACTGCTTCGCATCACCGCCGGAGGTGGAGCACGTGCGCGAGATCGACGCGGGGTTTTAGGCCGCCTGCCCGCAGCCCTGCGGCTTGAATACCCGCTCCGTCGAGGGCGGATATTTCGCCAGCTTACCTGCGGGCCTGATTGGCCGCGACACAAAGTTGCCGCCGCAGTTCGGGCAGACGCCGCCGAGCTTCGTCTCAACGCAGTCGCGGCAGAAGGTGCATTCGAACGTGCAGATCATGGCATCCGCCGCCTCCGGCGGCAGATCCTTATCGCAGCATTCGCAGTTCGGGCGAAGGGCGAGCATCGTCTTTTTCCAGCCACTCATTTCTTGATCGTCCGGGTTCGCAGGCCAATGCCCGCGAACCCGGAACTAAGGCTACGCCACCTTCGGCAGCGCGGCGAGTGCCGCCTGCAATTCGCCCTCGTCATAGGCCCGGTCTTCGAGTTTGCCGGCGAAGTAATCGGTATACGCCTGCATGTCGAAATGGCCGTGGCCCGACAGGTTGAACAATATGGTTTCGGCTTTGCCCTCCGCCTTGCAGCGGAGCGCCTCGTCGAAGGCGGCGCGGATGGCATGCGTCGATTCCGGCGCCGCCACGATGCCCTCGGCGCGGGCGAACTGCACCGAGGCGTCGAAGCAGGCGAGCTGCTTCACCGCGCGCGCCTCGATCAGGTCGAGTTCCTTGAGATGGCTGACCATCGGTGCCATGCCGTGATAGCGCAGGCCGCCGGCGTGGAAGCCGGGCGGCACGAAGGTCGAGCCCAGCGTGTGCATCTTCACCAGCGGCGTGAGATGCCCGGTGTCGCCGAAGTCGTAGGCGTATTTGCCACGGGTGAGCGAGGGGCAGGCCGCCGGCTCGACGGCCATGATGCGCACCGCCTTCTTCTCGCGCAGCTTCTTGCCGAGGAAGGGGAAGGCGAGCCCGCCGAAATTCGAGCCGCCACCGGCGCAGCCGATCACCACGTCCGGCCAGTGTCCGGCCATCTCCATCTGCTCGATCGCCTCAATGCCGATCACCGACTGGTGGATCAGCACGTGGTTGAGCACGCTGCCGAGCGAGTAGTTGGTGTCGGGGTTCTTCGCCGCCACTTCCACCGCCTCGGAAATGGCGATGCCGAGGCTGCCAGGCGAATCCGGATGCTCGGCCAGGATGGCCTTGCCGGAATCGGTCTCATTGCTCGGGCTGGGAATGCAGGTGGCGCCGTAGGTCTCCATCAGCGCGCGCCGGTAGGGCTTCTGGTTGAAGCTCACCTTGACCATGTAGACCTTGACCTCAACGCCGAACAACGAGCCGGCGAAGGCGAGCGACGAGCCCCACTGGCCGGCGCCGGTCTCGGTCGATAGCTTCTTGATGCCGGCTTCCTTGTTGTAGAAGGCCTGCGGCACCGCGGTGTTCGGCTTGTGGCTGCCCGGCGGGCTAACACCTTCGTATTTGTAGAAGATGCGCGCCGGCGTATCGAGCATCTGCTCGAGCCGGCGGGCGCGGTAGAGCGGCGCCGGCCGCCACAGCTTGTAGACATCGCGCACCGGCTCGGGGATTTCGATCTCGCGCTCGGCCGACACCTCCTGCCCGATCAGCGACATGGGAAAGATGGCCGACAGGTCGTCGGGCCCGATCGGCTGGCCGGTGCCGGGATTGAGCGGCGGCGGCAGCGGCTGCGGCAGGTCGGCCGCGATGTTGTACCAGGCCTTCGGAATGCGATCCTCCGGCAACAGATATTTGGTGCTCTCACTCATGACGCTTACTCCCCCGTATCGGCGACTTTGGTGAGCGCCATATTGCGCATTCCGGGCCGCCAGCGCCACCGACAATGCGGGCCGCGCCCTTTCCTCGCCGGCGGACTCGTCCCATATTCGGACGGATGGCCAAATCCCCCGGCAAGCCGAGCAAGCGCAAGAATCCCGCGAAAGCCCCGCGCTCGAAGGCGGCGCGCCCCGACGCACCGCCTACGCCCGACGAGCTGGCCGATCTGCTCAATCCCGGCATCGGCAGGGGCACCGCGGGCCTGGGTTCCGGCACCGGCCTCACGCCACCACCGGACAATTCCTGGGACCGGCGGCAGGATTTCTCCGCCGCGCATACGGCGCGCAAGTCGGCGAAAACGAAAGGCGGTTTCGGCGAGGCGGCGCAGCGGAATTACGAAGCGCCGCCGGTGCTCGGCATCGATCCGCAATTGGCGAGGGAGCTCGGCCTCGACGCAGATGAGGCGGAGTTCCCCTCCCCCTTGTGGGGAGGGGCTAGGGGTGGGGGTCCCACCGAAGGGCAGAGCGATACAGCAATGACCCCCCTGACCAACCCTCCCCCACAAGGGGGGAGGGAGCAGGCTGAGTCCGCGGCACGCGCCGAGAAAAACAAAGACGCAAAGTACCGCCTCCCCCGCGCCGATCTGCCGACGCAGCAAGGCGGCATCGCCGGCATCGCCAGCCAGCAGTCGCTCGACAAATTGCTGCGCGAGGGCCGGCCCGAATTCGCCGACAAGCCATGGACGCCGCACCGGCCGCCGCGGCCGGAAAAATCCGAAGGCGGCGTCCGCCTCGCCATCAAGTCGGAATTCTCGCCGCAGGGCGACCAGCCGCAGGCAATCAAGGAACTGGTGGAAGGCGTGCAAAGGCACGACCGCACCCAGGTGCTGCTCGGCGTCACCGGCTCCGGCAAGACCTACACCATGGCCAACGTGATCGAGCAGACGCAGCGCCCGGCGCTCATCCTCGCGCCCAACAAGACGCTGGCCGCCCAGCTCTACGGCGAGTTCAAGTCGTTCTTTCCCGACAACGCGGTCGAGTATTTCGTCTCCTATTACGACTACTACCAGCCGGAGGCCTACGTCCCGCGCACCGACACCTATATCGAGAAGGAATCCTCTATCAACGAGCAGATCGACCGCATGCGCCACAGCGCCACGCGCGCGCTGCTCGAACGCGACGACGTGGTGATCGTCGCCTCGGTCTCCTGCATCTACGGCATCGGCTCGGTGGAGACCTACTCGGCCATGACCTTCACCCTCAAGCAGGGCGGCCGCATCGACCAGCGCCAGCTCATCGCCGACCTGGTGGCGCTGCAGTACAAGCGCACCCAGCACGACTTCTCGCGCGGCACCTTCCGCGTGCGCGGCGACACTATTGACCTGTTCCCGGCGCACTACGAGGACCGCGCCTGGCGCATCAACCTGTTCGGCGACGAGATCGACAAGATCGAGGACCGTCGACCTGTTCCCGGCTCACTACGAGGACCGCGCCTGGCGCATATATTTATTCGTCGACGAGATAGTCAATATCGAGGATTTCGATCCGCTCACCGGCCACAAGACCGACGAGCTGGAGTTCGTCAAGGTCTACGCCAACTCGCACTACGTCACGCCGCGCCCGACGCTGATCCAGGCGATGAACTCGATCAAGGCCGAATTGCGCGCCCGCCTCGCGCAACTGAACGATGCCGGGCGGCTGCTTGAGGCGCAACGGCTGGAACAACGCACCATCTTCGACCTGGAGATGATGGAGGCCACCGGCGCCTGCGCCGGCATCGAGAACTATTCGCGCTATCTCACCGGCCGCAAGCCGGGCGAGCCGCCGCCGACCTTGTTCGAATACGTGCCCGACAACGCGCTGGTGTTCGCCGACGAAAGCCACGTCACCATCCCGCAGCTCGGCGGCATGTACCGCGGCGACTTCCGCCGCAAGGCGACGCTGGCCGAATACGGCTTCCGCCTGCCCTCCTGCATGGACAACCGGCCGCTGCGCTTCGAGGAATGGGACGCCATGCGCCCGCAGTCGCTCGCAGGGTCGGCGACGCCGGGCAACTGGGAGCTGGAGGAATCCGGCGGCGTCTTCGTCGAGCAGGTGATCCGCCCCACCGGCCTGATCGATCCGCCGGTGGAGGTGCGCCCCGCCCGCACGCAGGTCGACGACCTGGTCGGCGAGGTGCGCGCGGTCGCGGCGAAGGGCTACCGCTCGCTCGTCACCGTGCTGACCAAGCGCATGGCCGAGGACTTGACCGAATATCTGCACGAGCAGGGCATTCGCGTGCGCTACATGCACTCGGACATCGACACCCTGGAGCGCATCGAGATCATCCGCGACC
>JARRNI010000363.1:0-5201 GCA_037385125.1 Pseudolabrys sp. | reverse complement strand
ACTACGATCTGGGATATATCGACCTGGAGCAGAGAACCTTGCAGACCATCGACAATCCGTTCGGCACGAGATTGTCACCCATGTCTTAGGTACGCTCTGTCACCCATGTCTCCGGGCCGAACACTTTGAAATTGAGTCGTGATTTCGTAGGCAGCCGGACGATTACTGCCGCAACGGCAAACTGGTAAGGCTGAGCCGACCGCATGGAGCATGTAGCCTTTGAAGCATCACCTCCTGTTCCGGAACTGCTAACTTCGTTTGACATCGATTTCTGAAACCGAAGAGGAATTGAGATGGCGCGCTCATCCGCAATCAAGCGTCTAGTCGTGGTGACGGGGGACTATCACAGGTCCGACAGCACCAAGCTTGGCGGCGCCTGGGGCGCGCAGGATTTCGATGCACACCGGCGGATGGTCGAGGCGCTGGAAAGCCTGGGCCGGTTCGAGATCAACGTTATCGACGATCACAGTGCCTTGTTCGACCGCATCCTGGGCGCACGGCCCGACCTAGTCGTTAACTTCTGCGATACCGGCGTCTTCAACGAGCCCAGCCACGAGCTGCACCTGCCGGCCTGGCTCGAGCTGCATGACATTCCCTATACCGGCGCCAGGCCGCAGGCTATGTTGCTCTGCTTCGACAAGCAGGTCGTGCGGCATGTTGCACAGGCGTTGGGCGTCGAGGTGCCGCAGGAAGCCTGGTTGCCGGCGGCTGCAGCGCGCGATCGGCTGCCCGATGTCTATCCAGCGTTGTTGAAGCCCAATCGGGCCGACGGCAGCGTGGGCATCACGAAGGACGCGGTGGTTCATGATTTTGCTGAAGCGCGCAAATATATCGACTTCCTTGGACGTGACCTGCCGGGGCGTGACGTGCTGTGGCAGGAGTACCTGCCGGGTCCCGAATACGGGATCGGTCTCATCGGCAATCCCCAGACCGGACTGACCGCGCTGCCAACGCTGGAAGTCGATTTCTCCCGCCTACCGGCAGGCCTCAATCCGATTCTGTCGTTTGAATCCAAGACCGACCCGAACTCTCCCTATTGGACCGCGATTGGCTTCGAGCACGCCCGGCTTGATCCGGCGGTGGAGGCGCGCATGGTCGGCTGGAGCAAGATGCTGTTCGGGCGCTTTAGTCTGCGCGACTATGGTCGTTTCGATTTTCGCGTGGCCGTCGACGGTCGGCCGAAGCTGATGGAAATCAATCCGAACCCGGCCTGGGGCTACGACGGTAAACTCGCCATCATGGCGGGCTTTGCCGGGTTGAGTTACGCCCGGATGTTGGAAATGGTGATCGACGCCGCTATCGCCCGCCTCGCTGCGGATCGCCCTGCCGGCTAAAGCAGCTTACGCGGAATGGCGAGCGTCCAGTCGCGCGACGCGAACGGCTCGGTGCCCTCGAAGGCCTGGACGGTACCACCGAACTGGAATGCATCCGCCGTCGCTGCAAGGCGCGCGCGGCATTCCAGCCGCACCGCCCACTCGCCCCGCGTCAACGTGGCACTCTGGGCGAGTTCGGTCCCCGCTGACAACGGATCGTCTTCGATGATCCGGTAGCGTTTGGTGAGCGTGTATCCGATATCGAGCCCGATTTCTTCGATGCGCGCCAGCGCCGCACCACCGAATTCGCCGCCGTCGCCGCGCAGGGTATAGACCATTTCGTTGCTAGCGAGGTCGATCTCGATAGTGCGGCGCATGGGCAGGTGGCGCAGCTTCTTGTGTGACGACCCGGGCGCGGCTAACGGCGGTTCGAACGGCCTGAGCGCGGCGTCTTCGGCTCGCGGAGGCCGCACCGGCAGCTCAAGTACGCTGGTGCCGGTTTCCACGCTCAGCATCGCCGGATCCGGCGACGGCCAGATCATCGGCCAATATCCAGTCGAAAGGCTGAGCCGAAGCCGGTGTCCGGCCGGCAGCGCACAAGCGAGGTCGTCGAGCTGCAGCCGAATGTCGTACGAGCGTCCCGGTTCCAGCGCTTCCGGCGCCGCGTGGCTGTCGCGGTGACAGAGATTCAAGATGCCGTAGGAAATACGGGCGGAGGCCCCGTCCGGCCGCACGTCGCAAAGCCGCGCCACCAGGAAAGCGACCGGCCGGTTCGACTTGACCCGCAGCTTCAGCACCGGCGCGCCGAACAGCTCCAACGGTTCTTTGAACGTTTCGGCATCGAACACCAGCGATCCGCCGTCGTCCGGCCGTTGGTCGCGGGCCGCCTCGCCATCGGCGCCGAATCCGCACCATTCGCCGGCGCGCACACCGAGCGTCTGCGGGGAACTGACACTCGCCTCGCTGATGTCGTCGGCTTTCGGCGAGAGGCCGCCCCAGTTGAGATAGAGCCGCCGCGTCTCGATGCGCGGGCTCGGCCAGGTCGCTTCCGCGATCCAGCGGCCGGGCCGCTCGTCGTATTGCGGCTGGGGCGGCACGCTGTCCTGCATCCAGGCGCGCATGACCGGTTCGTCCATGATGCCGGCGTCGATGCCCTTCAGCCAGTGGTCCCACCAGCGCACGGCTTCCTGCAGGTAGCCGATCTGCGGCCCCGGCCGCGCGTCGTGGGGAAAACTGTGCGCCCACGGCCCGATCAGCCCTTTGCGCGGCACCGAAAGTTTGGTGATGAGGCGCGAGACCGCGTTGGTATAGCCGTCGGCCCACCCCCCGATCACATAAACCGGACACTTGATGGCGTCGTAATTCTCGCAGACCGAGCCGTGCTGCCAATATTCGTCGCGCCACTGGTGCCGCATCCACACCGTTGGAAAGGGCTGCAACGCCTCGATCCGCTGTCGCCACATCTCGCGCCAACGCTCGCCGACGATATCCGGATCGGGTGGCAGGGCATCGTAGAGGGTGAGGATCGATCCCCACTGCATGTTTTCGTTGAGCAGGCAGCCGCCGCGGTAATGCGCGTCGTCTGCGTAGCGGTCGTCGGACGCACACAGCGTGATGATCGCCTTCAACGCCGGCGGATTGAGCGCGGCGACCTGCAGCGTGTTGAAGCCACCCCAGGAAATGCCGGTCATGCCGACGGCGCCGGAACACCACGGCTGCTGCTCGAGCCAGGCGATGATCGCTAGTGCGTCGTCGTGTTCGGCCGGTGAGTATTCGTCATCGAGGACTCCATCCGAATCCCCGCTGCCGCGCACGTCGACGCGCACGCTGGCATAGCCGTGCAGGGCGAAATAGCGGTGCATCGGCTCGTCGCGCGAGCGCATAAAGTCGCGCTTGCGATAGGGGATGAACTCCAGGATCGCTGGCACAGGGTTGCGGTCCGCATCCTTGGGCTTCCAGATGCGGGCAGCAAGCCGCGCACCATCGGGCATCGCGATCCACTCGTTCTCGATCTCGTCGATCGAGGATAGATCGGTAACGTCGAGTATCTCGCTCACGGCGCCGCCTCGCGTCCTTTGTCTGCCGAACGGGCCCGGCGCTGCGGCTTGTAGAGCTGCTGCGTCGACCAGAAATTCAGCGCTAGCCGTTCGCGCGCGCGCATGCCTGTCTCCAGGTTCCAGGTATTCACGATCGCGAGCCGGAAGCCGCCGGGCGGCATCGAGTGCCAGGACGGTGGCCAGTCGTTGTGAAAGGTGATCTGCACGCTAGTGACCGCCGGCATGGCCTTGATTTCGTCGATTAGTTCTTTTGGCGGAAGCATGAATCGAACACCATGTGCGCCGAACAGAACCACGCTGTAGCCGGTGCGGCGGTCGCGGTCATCGTAGCCCCACATGCCTTCCTCATAGAGCCGGATGAGGGCTTCGACCCATGGTCGGCCGCCGTAGAGATCGGGCCACTGGTCGGAAAACCGCAGGTGCACCTCGATGATCTTGCCGCCGATGGTTTCAAGGTTCAGCATGCCGGTGTAGCCGCTGAGGTTGTCCTCGATCCAGGTGCCGCAATAGACTTCAATGTCGGGAAGACTCTCGGCCAGCACCGTCCAGTAGTCGAACATGCCGCCTTTTAGCGGCTTGCCGACGCTGTGGCGCCACCAGCACACTTTGCCGTTCACCACCGCCGCGTCCGAGGACACATGCTCGCCTGTCAAGAGCGGCATCCAGATGTGGCCCGGCCGCTGGAAAGCCTCGTATTCTTCCAGCGTGCGCATGATGCGGCTGCCGGCCCCCATGCCGCGCATGTTGAAGACCGGCTTTGAAAAGATCGGAAAAGACGGCGGCAGCAGCCCATGCGGACCGCAAACGAAGCCCTGGCGTTCGGCGACTTCCAGTTTGTTGTAAACCCATCTGTACTTTGGGTACCAAGCCCAAGCATCGCCATCTTCGGTCGGCACCCGCACGTCATTAGGGCAGGCCACGTCTTCGAAATACTGCTTTCGCCATGGATCTGCTTCGCAAATTGGCATCGTCGCTTTCTCGGATCAGAAAACCCCCGATGGGCCGCCCGATACGTCCGGTTAGCTACGCTGGAGCGTGATGGCAGCGGTTACGGTCTGACCGGCGCCATGCGAATAGAGGTTGATGGATTGGTGCCGACCGCACTTTTATTCAGGCCGGCGCGCCAGCACTTAGCACCCGACTTCCGTGCAAAAAATTAGCGATTTTTACGGTTTTTGCAATGAACAGCCGGCTGTGTGTGCCGAAAACCTTGTCCGCATTGATTAGGGGAGGGAATCGCCTAACCTTGGCACACCATGATCACGTTGGTCTGCTTCATCTGGTCGGTCTTGACCGCCCCGTTCAAGTCGAAGACCCGGCTTGAGTTTGAGAACGCCGCGCTTCGGCACCAGGTGGTCGTGCTGCAACGAAAGGTGCGCAGCCGGATTGAGTTCACCAACCGTGATCGGCTGTTTTTCATCCTGCTGTATCGATGGTGTCCATCGATCCTCAAGGCGATGGTGATCATCCGGCCGGAGACAGTTGTGCGCTGGCATCGGGCTGGCTTTCGTCGCTACTGGCGCTGGAAATCGCGTTCCCGGGGAGGGCGGCCTCAGATCGACGGCGAGCTGCGTGCCTTGATCCGGCGTATGAGCACCGAAAATCCACTTTGGGGAGCTCCGCGCATCCATGGCGAGCTGCTCAAGCTGGGCTTGGAGGTCGCACAGTCGATGGTGGCCAAATATATGATCAAGCGATGGGAACCGCCGAGTCAGGGATGGCGCACCTTTCTGCGTAATCATGCCTCGGACATCGCTGCCATGGATCTATTCGTGGTCCGGACCATCGGCTTCAGCCTGCTTTATGCCTTCGTCATAGTCAGGTTGGACCG
>JARRNI010000362.1:0-5207 GCA_037385125.1 Pseudolabrys sp. | reverse complement strand
CTCGCCAGCACGTATTTGTCGTTGAAGACGTTGAGGCCCTTGTTCTCCATCGCCCCCATGTTGAAGTCGGAGACGGCGACGATCATGAAGATGTCGAGATCGTATTCGCGGCCGAACGCTTCCTCGTCCCAGCGCATGGCGCGCTTGAGCGAATCCATGGCGTAGCCGCAGCGGTCTTCCTTGCCGTGTTCGACATAGATGCGGAGCGTCACGTCGCGGCCCGACATGGTGCGGAAACGGTCCTCGACGCAGGCGAGATCGCCGCCGACCAGCGCGAACAGATAAGAGGGTTTGGGGTGAGGATCGTGCCAGACCGCGAAATGGCGCCCACCGGCCAAGTCGCCGCTCTCGGTGAGATTGCCGTTGGCAAGCAGCACCGGCGCTTCCTTTTTGTCGGCCTCGATGCGCGTGGTGTAGACCGCCATCACGTCGGGCCGGTCGGGGAAATAGGTGATGCGGCGGAAGCCCTCCGCCTCGCACTGGGTGCAATAGGTGCCGCTGGAGCGGTAGAGGCCCGAGAGCTGGGTGTTGGCCGATGGGTCGACCAGGGTCTCGATTTCCAGCGTGAACGGCCCGTTGGGCGGCTGCGGGATGGTGAGCTGGTCGGGGGTCACCAGATAGCTGTCGGGGCCGGGCTCGGCGCCGTCGACTTTGAGCGACTTGAGCGAGAGCCCATCGCCGTCGAGCACCAGCGGCGCCGCCGGCGTTGCCGGATTGGGCTTCAATTCAAGCGTCGTGCGCACCTTGCTCTCGGTCGGGTGCAGCGAGACGTCGAGATGGACGGTCTCCACCAGCCAGTCGGGCGGGCGGTAGTCGGAGAGGCGGATGAGCTGGGGGATGTCGGTGCGCATGATTATTTGATCTAGGATGTCCGGCGGCGGATTGAAAGGAAGAAACGATGGCCACAATGCGCGCCATGGTGCTGGACAAGCCGAGAACGCCGCTCACCATGCGCGAGCGCCCGGTGCCGGTTCCTGCCGCCGGCCAGATTCTACTCGCGATCTCGGCCTGCGGGGTGTGCCGCACCGATCTACACGTGGTGGACGGCGACCTGACCGAGCCCAAGCTGCCGATCGTGCCCGGTCATGAGATCGTCGGCCGGGTGGCGGCTCTCGGCGAGGCGGTGAAGGGTTTCGAGATTGGCGAGCGGGTCGGGGTGCCGTGGCTGGGCGGTACTTGCGGCGTCTGTCCCTATTGCCGCAGCAGGCGGGAAAATCTGTGCGATCACCCGGTCTTCACCGGCTATACTCGCGATGGCGGCTTCGCCACCCATACGGTGGCCGACGCCCGTTACTGCTTCCCGCTGGGCGAGGGGGGCGACGCCGCCGAGCTTTCGCCCTGGCTGTGCGCGGGGCTGATCGGCTGGCGCAGCTACCGCATGGCGGGCGAGGGGGAGGCGCTGGGCATCTACGGCTTCGGCGCCGCCGCCCATATCCTGGCACAGGTGGCGAAATGGCAGGGCCGGCGCATCTACGCCTTCACCCGCAAGGGTGATACCGCGGCGCAGGACTTTGCGCGCTCGCTCGGCGCGGTCTGGGCCGGCGGCTCCGACGAGCCGCCGCCGGAGTTGCTCGATGCCGCCATCATCTTTGCGCCGGTCGGTAGCTTGGTGCCGGCGGCGCTGAAGGCGGTGAAGAAGGGTGGCCGGGTCGTGTGCGGCGGCATCCACATGTCGGACATTCCGAGCTTTCCCTATACGCTGCTGTGGGAGGAGCGCTGCATCCAGTCGGTCGCCAACCTGACGCGGGCTGACGCGCACGAGTTTCTCGCGATCGCGCCCAAGGCCGGCGTGCATGCGGAAGTCACGCGCTATCCGCTTGCCAAGGCCAACGAGGCGCTGTCGGATCTGCGCGACGGGCGGCTGCAGGGCGCGGCGGTGTTGATACCGTAGCAATGACCGGAAGGGAATGCGGGCGTGGGGGAAGGCGGTGCCGTAGTGGAGCCTGCTTGACGGAACTACGTAACTTACGTATATAGCCTCATGCATGCGGTTTGCGAGACCCACGCGTTCCGCCGGGCCGCCGCTCAAGCGGGCATGAGCGAAGACGACATTTTCGCTCTTGTCAGGTATCTCGCGGAGAACCCGACCGCCGGAGATATCATTCGCGGAACCGGCGGCTGCCACAAGCTACGCTAGGCCGGTCGCGGCAAGGGCAAATCGGGCGGCTACCGCACCATAACGTTTTATAGCGGCGCGATGATGCCGGTTCATCTCCTCACGGTTTTTCGGAAGGGCGAGAGGGCCAATCTGTCGGATGCGGAGTGCAATGGGTTACGCGCGTTGACTAAAGCGCTCGCGGTAGAACATCGGGATATGGTCGCGGCCATGGCGGAAAGAAAGGGCGGCAAGGAGAAATGAGCAAGAAGGCATACGACAAGAATGCCGAAGGTCTGACCGAGGCACTGGCCATCGCCCGCGGTGAGAAAAAACCTGCCAAGCTGCACATCCCGCCGGAGATCGACGTGCGCGCCATTCGCGCGCGCACCGGACTGTCGCAGGACGATTTCGCCACCGCCTTCGGCTTCACCATCAACCAGATCAAAGACTGGGAGCAAAAGCGCGCGCGGCCGCTCGGTGGCGTGCGAGCTTATCTCTTAATTATTGAGCGCGACGCCAAGCGCGTGCTGGAACTGCTGCGCAAGGTGAGGGAAAAGGGGGCGGCGTGAGCATTGGGGCTAGGCCCGCAATACTGCCTTCGCTTAAAGCCTGCGCGCCACGCGAACTTCATTCTCCGTTCATTCCCGCGCAAGCGGGCCGCAAGCGCTAAGATCTTAGTGGCTCGGCGTGGCCGATTACCCGCTTGATCGACGGCGAGCGTTCGCGCAAGGACCGTTCCAGCGCGTCGACCTTCTCGTGCACGGCCTGCACGGTGAGCGAAGGATCGACGTTGCAGTGGAAATTGACGATCTCGCCCTCGTCGGTTTCGCGTACGCGCACGTCGTGCACGTTGCGGATGGTGCGGCCTTCGGCGGCAAGCTCGGCCAAGGCCATCTCCACTGCCTTTACCCGCTCGGGCAAGGCTTCCCGGCCCAGGGCATCCTGCGGCTGCAGGGGCTCGATATGCGTCTCCACCTCGACGCCGGGGCCGAGCTCGGCGGCGATGGCTTTTTCCAGGCCGTCCGCCAGCGCATGGGCCTCGCCCAGCGACAGCCTGCCCCCTACCTCGAGATCGAGCGAGATAGTAAGCTGGTCCTTAAGGTCATGCATGGTGACGTGGTGTACGGCGAGGCCGCGGTTGCGCGCGATCACCATCACGCGGTCGAGCACGGTCTCGTTGTCGAGCGCGACCGGATGGGTGGTGACCGTCGGCGCCGCACCCGGCATCTGATCGCGCACCGCGGCGGCGACCGCGTCCTTGATGGCGGTGACGCGGTCGAGCGGCAGGGTGCGGCTCACCGCCACCACAAGGTCGATCAAGGTGGTCTCGCCGACGGCGCGCGCGCGCACGTCTTCGACCGCGACCACGCCCGGCACCTGGTCGGCGATGGTTCTGATGTTGGCGGCGGCGCCGGGCGGCGCCACGTCGGTGAGGGCATCGATGGTGCGGCGGCCGAGCCGCCAGCCGGCGATCAGCACCAGCACGGCAACCGCGAGCGCGGCAACGGAATCCGCCCACCACAGCCCGAAGCGGGTGCCGACGAGGCCGACCAGCACGGCCAGCGAGGCCCACAGGTCGGAGGAAAAGTGCAGCGCGTCGGCCTCCAGCGCTTGGCTCGACGTCTCTTTGGCGGTGCGCGACAGCGCGCGCGAGCGCAGGAAGTCGACCGCGATCGACACCAGGATGACGCCGAAGGCCCAGGCGTTCGCCACCACCGCGTGGCCTTCGTGGTCCGCCAGGCGCAACGCCGCGCGCCAGATCACCACGGCTGACAGCAGGAACAGCAGCGCCGTCTCCGCCAACGCCGAAACCGCCTCGAACTTGCCGTGCCCATACTGGTGCTCAGCGTCGGCCGGCCTGCCGGCGATGCGCACGGCGGCGTAGGTCATGATCGTGGCGCCGAAATCGATCAGCGAGTGACCGGCTTCAGACAGGATCGCCAGCGAGCCGGTGGCCAAGCCGACAATCGCCTTGGCGATGGTCAGCCCGGCCGAGGCCGCGATCGAGGTCAGCGCGACTCTTTCCTTTTGGTTCTGCATGCGGCGCCTTTGCCGCTGATGTAGCCCAAGCCCGGGCCATTGGCGACCCGGCCGGCGGCGGCTGTGTGGGCGTTAGCGCCGCTTGGCGCGGGCGCCGGCCGCCGCTGGGCGCGCAGCCGGGTGGGGAAGCTCCTCGATGAGCTTGTAGAACTCGCGCTCGGCCTGGGTGATCGAGCGCTCCTTGTGGCGCAAGGCAAAGAACTGCCGCGTCGGCACCGTGAAGTCGAGCGCGACCAGAACGCCAGATTCCAGCGACGACGCCACTACCAGCTTGGACAGGACGGCGGCGCCGGCGCCGTCCTCGACCACGGCGCGCACCGCCTCGTTCGAGGGCAGTTCCAGCATCAGGTCGATCTCCGCCAGGCGCACGCCGGCCTTGTCCAGCGCCAGCTCGAACAGAGCGCGCGTCGCCGAGCCGCGCTCGCGCGAGACCCAGCGCATGGCCTTGAGGTCGGCGGCCGAGGGCGCCTGCCGCTTCGGCCGCAGGCCGGCGGCAACGACGAGCACCAGCTCGTCGTCGGCGACCGGCGTGACGGAAAGGGCGGGATCGTCCACCGGCCCCTCGACCACGCCGACGTCGGCGATGCCGTCGCGTACCGATGCTGCCACGGTCTCGGTGTTGCCGATGGTCAGGCCGAGCGCGATGCCCGGATATTTGACCCGGTAGCGGTCCATCAGCGGCGGCAGCCAGTAATTGCCGACGGTCTGGCTGGCCGCCAGCCGGAGCGAGCCGCGCTTGAGGCCGGCCAGCTCCGCCAGCACCGTCTCGGCGGCGGCAGCGCGGGCGAGCACGGCGCGCGCCTCGATCAGGAAAAGGCGCCCGGCCTGGGTCAGCTCGATGCGGCGGCCGATGCGGTTGAACAGCTTGATGGCGTAACGCGCTTCGAGCGCGGCGATGGCCGCGCTCGTTGCAGATTGGGTCAAATTCAGCTCAGCCGCGGCGCGGGTGACGTGCTCGCGTTCGGCGACCGCTACGAAGACGCGCAGCTGCTCCAGGGTCATCGCTACCCATCAGGTGAAGACTCTGATCAGGAGTAGACTGAACCCGGAGATGAAGAAAAAGGCAATA
>JARRNI010000361.1:0-5208 GCA_037385125.1 Pseudolabrys sp. | reverse complement strand
GGAGAAAAGAAGGCGCGCGAGATCTGGTACCTGTGCCGGCGCTATCCGGCGAAGGAAGCGCTCTCCTTCGGGCTGGTCAACGCCGTGGTGCCGCACGAGGAGCTGGATGCCGAGATCGACCGCTGGTGCGCGGAAATCCTCGAGCGCAGCGCGACCGCGATCGCCATCGCAAAGCGCTCGTTCAATGCCGACAGCGACAACATCCGCGGCATCGCCGCCATGGGCATGCAGACGCTCAAACTCTATTATCAGACCGAAGAGTCGCACGAGGGCGTCAAGGCCTTCATGGAGAAGCGCAAGCCCGAATTCCGCCGCTATGTGAAATAGCGCGGACGAGCACAGGCAGGCGCGCGGCGCCAGGAGCACGGCGTGACCATTCCGCTCAGCGAAGAGCAGCGAGCCTTCAGGACCGCCGCGCAGCGTTTCGCGCGCGACAAGCTCGCGCCGCATTACCAGACGCGCGAGCAGGACGCCGCGATCGACCGCGCGCTGGTGCGGGAAATGGGCGCGCTCGGCTTGATCGGCGCCGATCTGCCGGAGCGCCACGGCGGTCTCGGCCTGCCCAGCGAGGTGAGCGGCCTTATCATCGAGGCGCTCGCCTATGGCGACTTCAACGTCGCCTATGTGCAGTTGCTCGCATCGTTGTGCGGGCAGATCATCGCGCAGCACGCGACGAAGGACGTTGCCGCCGAATGGCTGCCGCGCATCGTCGCGGGCGACTCCCTCATCTCCCTCGCTCTCACCGAACCGCGCGGCGGCTCGGACGCCGGCAACCTCGCATTGTCGGCCCGCCCCACGGACACGGGCTATGTGCTCAACGGCGAAAAATCCTCCATCAGCCTGGCCGACCAGGCCGACGCCACGCTGGTGTTCGCCCGTACCGGCAGCCCCGAGGATGGCACGCGCGGCGTGAGCGCCTTTTTCGTGCCGTTAAACACGCCCGGCGTAAAGACCAGCCGGTTTTCCGATCTCGGCAGCAAGGTGGTCGGCCGCGGCTCGATCTTCTTCGACGCCGTGGAAGTGCCGAAGGCGAACCGGCTCGGCACGGAAGGCGGCGGCTTCATCCAGGTCATGCAGGGCTTCGATTTCAGCCGCGCGCTGATCGGGCTGCAATGCATCGCGGCGGCGCAGGCCTCGCTCGACGAAAGCTGGGCCTATGCCAGCGAGCGCAAGGCGTTCGGCGCGCCGCTGTCGCGCAATCAAGGCGTCACTTTTCCGCTGGCCGAGCACGAGTCCATGGCCGAGGCGGTGCGCCAGCTCTGCTACCACACGCTGCGCCTGCGCGACGCCGGCCTGCCGCACACGGCGGAGGCCGCCATGTGCAAATGGCTCGGGCCAAAGACCGCCGTCGACATCATCCATCAGTGCCTGCTGACCCACGGCCATTACGGCTGGTCGCTCGACCTGCCGCACCAGCAGCGGCTGCGCGACGTCATGGGCCTGGAGATCGGTGACGGCACGGCGCAGATCATGAAGCTCATCATCGCGCGCGAAATGGTGAAACGACACGCGCAATAATTCAACGAGACGGGGCGGCGAAAAGCCCCGACCAGGCGGAGGACACGGGCCATGACAAACAACAGCACTCCGGCGAAGCGCCGGGCCGCCATGACGACCGCCCGCTACTGGCGCGACGAAACGCTGCTCGACCATCTCGATCGCGCGGTCGCCGACTTTCCCGAAAAGACGGCGATCGTCGCGATCCGCACGGAGAACGGGCAGGAAGTGCGCCTGAGCTACCGCGAGCTCGACCGGCTCTCGGACGTGCTGGCGGCGCGGCTGGCGCGCATGGGCGTCGCGCGCGGCGACGTCGTCTCCTTCCAACTGCCGAACTGGTGGCAGTTTTCGGTGCTGCATCTCGCCTGCCTCAAGGCGGGCGCCGTCAGCAATCCGCTCATGATCATCTTCCGCGAGCGCGAGCTTCGCTTCATGCTGAAGCTGGCCGACACCAAGGTGCTGGTGGTGCCCGCCACGTTCCGCAATTTCGACTATGCCCGTATGGCGGAGAACATCCGCGGCGACCTGCCGGCGCTGCGCCACGTTCGGGTGGTCGGCGGAAGCGGCGATGCCGCCTTCGAGACGCTTCTCTCCGAGACGGCGGAAGCGCCGTCGCGCGAATGGCGGCCGGCGCCCGACGACGCGATCCAACTGCTCTATACCAGCGGCACCACCGGCGAGCCGAAGGGCGTGATGCACACGTCGAACACCCTGCTGTCGAACCTGGTGCCGTTCGCCGAGCGGCTGCATCTCGGCGAGAACGACGTGATCCACATGCCCTCACCCATGGCGCACCAGCTCGGCTTCATGTACGGCCTCGTCATGCCGGTGATGCTCGGCGCGACTGCCGTGCTGCAGGACGTGTTCGACCCGAAGGAGATGGCGCGGCAGATTGCCGAGGAAAACGTCACCTTCACCATGGGCGCCACGCCGTTCCTCAACGACCTCACGGAATACGTCGAGCGCAACAAGGCCTCGACCGAGACCTTGCGGGTATTCGTCTCTGCCGGCGCGCCGATCCCGCGCGCGCTGGTGAGCAAGGCGCGCCAGGCGCTCGGCGCCGCCATCATCTCGGCCTGGGGCATGTCGGAAAACGGCGCCGTCACCACCACGCGCCCGGAAGACCCGGAAGAAAAGACCATGGAGACGGACGGCTGCGCGCTCGCCGGCATGGAGGTGCGCGTGGTCGACGCCAACGGTGAGCCCGTTACGTCCGGACAGGAAGGGCAGCTTCAGGTGCGCGGCTGCTCCAATTTCGTCGGCTATCTGAAGCGGCCGGAGCTCGACAACACCAACGACGAGGGCTGGTTCGACACTGGCGACCTCGCGCGTATGGACGACGAGGGCTACATCCGCATTGCCGGCCGCTCCAAGGACATCATCATCCGCGGCGGCGAGAACATCCCGGTGGTCGAGGTGGAAGGCCTGCTGTTCAAGCATCCGGCGATCGCGGCGGTGGCCGTCGTCGGCTATCCCGACGCACGGCTGGGCGAGCGCGCCTGTGCCTTCGTCGTTCTGCGCGAGGGCGCCTCGCTGACCCTGGAGGAAATGGTCGCCTATCTGAAGGAGCAGCAGATGGCGCAGCAGTACATCCCCGAAAAGCTGGAGATCGTCGACGAATTGCCGCGCACGCCGAGCGGCAAGGTGCAGAAGTTCAAGCTGCGTGAGACTGCCAAGACCTTCGGGGCGGCGCCGGCCAAGTGATAGGACAACGTGATCGGCGCGCGCAGGGTGCGACAGAGTCGATGCCGTGGAGAGCTTGCGCCGTTTAGGGCGGCGCAAGCCTCGGAACTTCGCCTAAGCCGCTGATTTTGCTGGCGCTCCCTAGGGGAGACTGCGGCCGATTTCAGAAATGCCCATAATTCCGAGCGAAATCGCATCACCTGCGGGCTGAGTGATACCACCGAAGTGTACCACCGGCAATCCTTGCAACGGCCCTCGTCAACGCTCTTGCGCATCGTGACGCTTTAGGCAGAAGCGGCCCTAGCCTTACCGGCAAAAGGGAGGACAAACCGTTGGGGCTAGGACCGCCCAAGCGGAGCATGCGTAATCCCGCTAGAGACAGCCCTAGGCCAAAATAACAAATAGATTATGTGACTAGGCTCACACACTTTTCCTGTAATTGGCGCAATCATGAAGACCCTAGAAAGGAAAAGGATGAGAGGCTTCTATGCGCCCGTCATTATTATTCGTCTTAATCGTCGTCGCCTCGTTTATGGGGGGCGTTATCGTCAAATCGCTGGCACCCAGCGAGACTGTCGATAATGTTCCGAATGTGGGGCGGTACGCGGGTTTAAATGAAATGTCGCTCCATGGCATTTACGTGGCGCTACCTGACAATGCGAAGACCTTTCCGGAGGGACTGCTGGCGCTGCCGTGAACACGCGGGCTGAAGCACCGTCATCCTCTCGCCAAGTTATTTCCAATTTGACCGCCAAATCCAGCCGCTCATTTCGACAACAGGGGCGAAAAATGGAGACCAAGGAGCCCGTTTACTTCGACATCGACACCGTCTTGCTGCTGAGGGAAACGCTCGAAGATGCTTGGGCCTCCCTTCCGCCCCAACGACGGGCGGCGACGAGCAAGACCCTGTTGGCCGACCGTATCCTCAAGACAGCAGCAGAAGGCGAGCGTGACCGAGAGCGGTTGCTCGATGCCGCGCTGATGGCTGTGGCGGCTTAGCGGCTTGGCGGAGCGGGTTCAGCCTGATCAATTGAGTATTGGTACGGACGCCGGAAAACCAAAATCGGCGACAAAGCCAATTGATTTTACGAAGAATTTTCTTTGCAGATTAATCGTTGTGTAGTGTCTTGTGCAGTAGCCAAGCCGATTGCTGCCGTAACCAAACCGTCATCCACTCGTTAACGTGCCGTCCTATTCATCCGCGAAGTGGTACCTGACATTCAACGACACGCGGAGGCGACAGATGGACACCAAGCAGCCCGTTTACTTCGACATCGACACCGTCTTGCTGCTCAGGGAAACGCTCGAAGACGCCTGGGCCTCCCTTCCTCCCCAGCAACGAGCAGCGACGAGCAAGACCCTGTTGGCCGAGCGTATCCTCAAGTCAGCAGCAGCGGGCGAACGCGATCCAGAGCGGCTGCTTGATGCCGCGCTGATGGCGGTGGCGGCTTAGGTTGCGAAAATGGTATAACACCCTCATCGGCTGCAATTGATTTAGAACAATGCGAGCCTGATTGGGCGGCCCCGATATAGCGCCCGGTGCCCCATTCTGCTCTGCCTCCCGGGAACAAAAACCAGGGTCGGGCGTCGAATTTGATTGGGAGCAGGAGTGCATCCCGTGTTCACCAGAACCGTCAAAATACTCGCTGTAACACTCGCACTTGGCGCGGCGATAAGCCTCGGAACCAGTGCCGGTTTGGCGCGCGGGGGTGGCGGTCATGGTGGGGGTGGCCATGGCGGGGGCGGTCACCACGGTGGTGGCGGTCATGGTGGCGGCGGCCATCGGGGGGGCGGTCATGGTGGCGGCAGCCATGCTCATTTTGGCGGGGGCGGTGGCCATTTTGGCGGCAGTCGACATTTCGGCGGGTCTTCGCATGGCCGCGGGTTCAGTGGCAGCCACACTAGGAGTGCGCATGGCCACAGGTTTAGAGGCAGCCACACTAGGAGCGCGCATGGCCACAGGTTTAGAGGCAGCCACACTAGGAGCGCGCATGGCCACAGGTTTAGAGGCAGCCACACTAGGAGCGC
>JARRNI010000360.1:0-5221 GCA_037385125.1 Pseudolabrys sp. | reverse complement strand
TGTAGCACCGGATCGAGCGCTTGGCCGTCGCCCAGATGCTCGACGGTGACGACCTCGGCGCCATCGACGAACGCCGCGAGGTAAAGGCAGCCCGACACGGGCTCGCCATTTACCAGCACGGTGCAGCAGCCGCACAGGCCCTGGCCGCAGCTTTCGCGCGCGCCGGTGAGGGCGAATTGCGACTGGAGTAGTTCGACCAGGTTATGATGCGGCGCGACCTCGGTCGAGACGGCGCGGCCGTTGAGAGTGAAATTGATGGTGCGGCGCGCGCTCATCTTATTCGTCCTCGAGGGGCTGGCCCGCCTTGGCGCGCAGCCCGCGGAATACGGCTTCCGGCGTCAGCGGCAATTCGGTCAGCCGAACGCCGACGGCGTCCTCGATGGCATTGGCGATGGCCGGCGACACGCCGAAGGTGGCGAGCTCGCCCACGCCTTTGGCGCCGAACGGGCCGTTGGACTGATAGGCCTCGACCGCCTCGTTCTCCATCGCCGCCGGCACGTCGTGGATGCCGGGAATCTTATAGTCGGCGAGCGAGGCATTGGTCACCTGGCCGCCGTCGATCTGCATCTTCTCGAAAAGCGTGAAGCCGAGCTGCATCAGCGCCGCCCCGGACAATTGTGTCTCGACGACCTTCGGATTGATCGGCGTGCCCACGTCGGCCACGTTCACGAGCCGCGTCACGCGCAACTGCCCCGTCTCAGTGTCCACCTCGATCTCGGCGCCGGCGCCCGCCGTCATCCAGAACGGCGTGGCGTTGGGCGTCTGGCCGGTCGCCGGATCGGGCGGCGTGTAGTCGGGCTTGTAAATGCCGGTGCCGACGATATTGCCGGCCTGCATGCCGTATTTTTTCACGAACAGATCACGCAGCGGCGCGTTGGAGCCTTCCGGCTCGCCGACATCGCGCGCGAGCTGCGCGATCTTGGCCTTGGCTTCTTCGGCGGCCAGCCGCACCGCGTGCCCCATATGGAACAGCGAGCGCGAGCCGAGCGTGCCCATGTCGTAGGGCGTCACATCGGTATCGCGCGGCACGATGCGGATGCTTTCGGCCTGCATGTTGAGCACTTCGCCGACCATCTGCGCCATGGCGGTGTCGGAGCCCTGGCCCATGTCGATGGTGCCGCAATAAACGGTGACGCTGCCGTCGGCCGACACGTTGACGATGGCGACCGAGGTGGTCGGCGAGATCACCGCCTTCAGTCCGATCGCCAGCCCGCGCCCGCGCCGGATAGTACCGCTACCGCGGTCGAAGGGCGCGTCCCAATTCATCCGCTCGGCGATCGTGTCGAGCACCTTCTCGATCGCCACGTCTTTCAGGATGGTGCCGGTCGCGTGCGGGCGGCCGTCGCGCAGCAGGTTCTGCCGGCGGAAATCGAGCGGGTCGCGATCTAGCGCGCGCGCGATCATGTCGGTGTGGCTCTCATAGGCCCACACCAGTTGCGGAATGCCGAAGCCGCGCAGCGCGCCGGCCGGCGGCAGGTTGGTGTAAAGCGCGTAGGAATCGATCGAGACGTTGTCGATGTCGTAGGGCCCGCTCGCGGTGAAGCCGGATTTCTGCGTCACGCGCGGGCCGATATCGGCATAGGCACCGCCGTTCCACCACACGTCGCATTGGCGCGCGACGATCCTGCCGTCCTTATCGACGCCGGTCTTGATGCTGAACGTGCTCGGATGCTTGGTGATGGTGTAGAACACCTCGTCCATGGTGAGCGCGACCTTCACCGGCCGCCGCGCCAGCATCGACAGCGCCAGCGCCAGCGCCTCCAGCTTGATGTAGAGCTTGCCGCCGTAACCCGCGCCCAGATAGGGCACCTTGATGCGCACGAGGTTTTCCGGCCAGCCGAGCAGGCGGGCGATCTCGGTGCGCACGAACGACGGCCCTTGCGAGGCCGAATAGATGGTGACGCCGTCGTCCTTATAGTCGGCGATCGAGGCGTGCGGCTCGAAGGCGAGATGCAGCACCTTCTGCGTCTTGAAGGTGTGCTCGAACACCTGCGCGGCGCCCGCAAAGGCCTTGTCGGCGTCGCCGCGCCGCAGCTTGAAGTCGAGCGCGCAATTGGTGTTCTTCGCGCCCTTCAGGTGCTTGAGGTCGGCGAAGGTGGTCGCGGGCTTGAGCCCCTCGTGCACGATCGTCTTGTTCTCGGCCGCCTCGACCTCGTCGAACACTGCCGGCAATTCCTCGTAGTCGGCCGCGATGAGCTGTGCGGCCTGCTCGGCGACATGCGGGTCTTCCGCCAGCACGGCGGCGACCGGCTCGCCGACATAATGCACTTTGCCGAGCGCCAAGATCGGCTGGTCGTGGAAGGCCGGCCCGTAATAGGGATCGGGAATGACTTTTTTGACGTCCTCGCCGGTATAGACGCCGAACACGCCGGGCAGTTTGCGGGCTTCTGACACGTCGATCGATTTGATGCGCCCGTGCGCCACCGTGCTGCGCAACAGCTTGCAAGAAAGCATGCCGGGCAGTCGCATGGTGTGGGTATATTCGGCGCGCCCCGTCACCTTGGCGCGCGCTTCCAGCCGCGGCAGCGAGCGCCCGATCTGCTTGGCGGCCGGGGGCGCGTTCATGGGCGTGCTCCCGCGGCGGCGCGTAGCGCGCGTCCCATTGTGACGCGCAACAGTTCGCGCTTGTAGGCGGCCGACCCGCGCACGTCGCCGATGATCTCGGCTTCTTCCGCGGCGGCATCGCCCGCCGCCTTCAGCGTCTTGTCGTCGAGGTTGGCACCGGCGAGCAGCTTCTCGACCGAAGCAAGCCGCGTCGCCTTCGGCGTCGCCGCGCTCACCACCACGCGCGCGGAGCCGATCCTGCCGCCCTCGGCCTCGACCGCAACCGCGACGCCGAGCGCCGGCCAGTCGTCGGCCGCCCCGGCGGTGACCTTCATGTAGGCCGCGCGCGCCTTGCCCTGCGCTGGAATGGTCAAGGACGCGATCAATTCGTTGGGTGAAAGCGCCGTCTCGTAATAGCCGGTGAGCAGGTCCTCCACCGGCAATTCGCGCTCGCCGCCCGCGCCCACGATGCGCACCCGCCCGGCCAGCGCCATCGCCACCGGCGGCAGGTCCATATGCGGATCGCCGTGCGCCAGCGCCCCGCCCACCGTCGCCACGTTGCGCACCCGCACGTTCGACAGCCGCGGCATGATGCGCGGGATGACTGGCGTGTACTTGGCGACCTCGGCGGAGTGCTCGAGCTCGGCCAAGGGTGTCAGCGCGCCGATGGTGAGCGCGCCGCCTTCGGCCTTGATGCCGCTCAGGTCATTATCGACCTTGCGCAAGCTGATGAGCCGGCTCGGCTGGAAGACGCCCGCCTTCATCATCAGCATCAGCGCGGTGCCGCCGGCGATCGGCCGCACCGTCGGATCGTCGGGATCGATCAGCGCGACGGCTTCCTTGAGCGATTGCGGCTCGATCAGCTCGAACGGCGTCATGGCGCGCTCTCCGCACCGCTCGCGAAGGCCGCCTGCAGTCGCGCGGCGAACTGCTTTTCCATTTCTTTTGCTTTCGCCTTCAGCACCGGCTGGCCGATGCTGCCGAGCTTGCCGGTCAAGGTGGCGTCGATGGCATAGCGGATATCGGTTTGGCCGTCGCGCTCGCCCAGTTGCGTTGTCGCCGTCGCCGTCAGCCGGCCGACCGCGCCCATCGGCGTGCCCTCGACCTTGGCTTCGATCTCGCTCGGCGGCGCGATGCGCGACATCTCCACGTTTACTTTGAAGTTGAACCGCATATAAGCGATCTTGGTGGCGAACAGCGCGCTGTAGTGCGTGGAATCGATCTCGGTGAGATCAGAAACGCCGTCGATGCAGGAAGCGAAGAAGTGTGCATCACTGAGACGGCTGAACACCTCCTTACGCGGCGCACCGACGCTGATCTCGCCCTCGACCTTCATGACGGCCTCAATCTAGCAGGAACTCCGCTTGCATGGGACATCAGCTTGCGACCTTCTGCCGTGACGCCCAATCCTCGCGCAGCTTGTCGCGCAGGATCTTGCCGCGGTCGTTTTTCGGCAGATCTGGCACGATGAAGACTTCCTTCGGCGTTTTCGCCGGCGGCAGGAATTGCTGGCAGTGCTGACGCACGCTGGCCTCCGTCAAGCCGGGCTGCTTGGCGACGACATAGCACACCACTTCCTCGCCATAGATCTTGTCGGGAACGCCGACAGCCGCGGCATCGAGAATCCCGGGGTTCTTGAGCAGGACCTCGTCGATCTCGAGCGGCGCGATGTTCATGCCGCCGCGGATGATCAGGTCCTTGGTGCGACCGGTGACGCGGACGAACCCTTCGGCGTCCTGGATGCCGAGATCCCCCGTCTTGATGCGCTTCGGCCGCAGCGGCTCGATGGTCCCGTCGTCGCGCAGATAGCCGACCGCGGTGTGCGGCCCGCCGGCGGTAATTTCGCCCTCGACACCGGCCGGAACCGGCTTGCCTTCGCCGTCGACGATCTCAAATTCCTGATGCAGCGCCGGCAGGCCGACCGTGCCGAGTTTGAACTTATAATGGCGATTGCCGCACACCCAACCCGCTTCCGACATGCCGTAGCACTGCAACAGCCGCACGCCGTACATCTCTTCGAACTGCGTCCATTGCTGTGCGGTGAGCGGCGCCGTGCTGCAGGTCATCAGGCGCAGCGTCGGGATGTCCTTGGCCGTATAGCCGAGCGGCTTGTTGAGCAACATATTGAGCACGGTCGGCACCCCGGCCGAAAACGTAATGCCGTAGGTCTTGATCCACTCGAAGAAGCGGCTGTGCGAGAACCGCTTGGCGATGTGCATGGTATGACCCTTCTCCAGGAAGGGCATCAGGCTCAGCACCTGCGCCGAGTTCCAGCCGAACGAGCGGTATTCGAGTGTACGATCGTCCTCGCTGAGGCCGAGGAATTCCAGCGTCGACAAGCCGTTGAGCCAGTAGGCGGCATGGTCGTAGACGACCACCTTGGGCCGGGCGGTCGTGCCGGAGGTGCAGAAGATGCAGGACAGGTCTTCCGCATTGTTGCGCTCCGGCACCTCGGCCGGGTTCGTCCCCTTCGGCAGAGCGACAAAGAATTCGTCCTGCGGATCGGCGGTGCCGTCGGTCGACCAGCGCCCGAAGCGCAGGCGCGGCGCGGGATGGTCCCCGACCAAGGCGGCCATGTCGAGGTCCTTGTGGCAGACGATGAGCGCCGGATCGACCGCCCGCGACAGTTCCACCAAGACCCTTTCGTTGAGCTCGTTATTCTGCGCGCAGACCACCG
>JARRNI010000359.1:0-6869 GCA_037385125.1 Pseudolabrys sp. | reverse complement strand
CCGGGCTTGTCCCGGCCATGACGGTTTTGGCTTAACGTTCGGCTTTACTCTGCCGCTTGGCGCTGCTCGCGCATCGGCAGGCGCAGGCGCTCCCACACGTCGACCAGCGACTCGGCCAGCCGGTCCATCAGCGCGTCGTCGTGATAGGGCGAGGGCGTGATGCGCAGGCGCTCCGAGCCGCGCGGCACGGTCGGATAGTTGATCGGCTGAATGTAGATGCCGTGCTCGCTGAGCAAGAGATCGCTCGCCTGCTTGCACTTCTCTGGATCGCCCACCAGCACCGGCACGATATGGGTATCGCTCGGCATCACAGGGAGCCCGGCGGCATTGAGCACGGCCTTGAGGCGGGCGCCGCGCTCCTGGTGGCGCTCGCGCTCCCAGCTCGAGGTCTTCAGGTGGCGGATGGCGGCGGTCGCCGCGGCACAGATTGCCGGCGGCAGCGCGGTAGTGAAGATGAAGCCGGGCGCGTAGGAGCGCACCGCGTCCACCATTGCGGCCGAGCCGGCGATGTAGCCGCCCAGGCAGCCGAAGGCTTTCGCCAGCGTGCCTTCCAGCACGTCGACGCGATGCATGGCGCGGTCGCGGTCACAGATGCCGCCGCCGCGCGCCCCGTACATGCCAACCGCGTGCACCTCGTCGCAGTAGGTCATGGCGTTATAGCGCTCGGCGAGATTGCAGATGGCGTGGATTGGCGCCACGTCGCCGTCCATGGAATAGAGGCTCTCGAACACGATCAGCTTCGGCCGCGCCGGATCGGCGACCTTGAGCAGCTCCTCGAGATGGCCGAGGTCGTTGTGCCGCCAGATTTGCTTTTCGGTGCCCGCCTGACGCACGCCCTCGATCATGGAATTGTGGTTGAGCGCGTCCGACAGGATCAGGCAGTTCGGTAGCAGCTTGGCGATGGTGGCGATGCCGGTCTGGTTGGAGACATAGCCCGAAGTGAACACCAGTGCTGCCGGCTTGCCGTGCAGGTCGGCCAGCTCACCCTCGAGCTCGACCAGCGGATGGTTGGTGCCGGCGATGTTGCGGGTGCCGCCGGCGCCCGTGCCCATGCGGGCAGCCGTCTCCACCATGGCGCCGACCACCTTCGGATGCTGCGCCATGCCGAGATAGTCGTTGGAGCACCAGATGACGACGTCGCGGGCGCCCTGCGGCGAATGCCACACGGCATGCGGGAAGCGCCCCGCGATGCGCTCGAGATCGGCAAACACCCGGTAGCGGCGCTCGTCCCTCAGCCGGTCCAAGGCAGACGCAAAAAACCCATTGTAATCCATGCTGATGTTCTACTTTCCCGCCCCGCGCGCAGCCCCTTTTAGAAGGCTTCCAGGGCGTTTGTCGAGGCGAGATTCGTCGCATTTCGCCGCGCCGCCTTCGCTCGGTCAAAGCTCGGTTCCCCGGTGCTGGCGGCTGCCCCCGCGGTCTGGTGCGCATGTCCGCCGCCGCCGCGCCTCACGCAACCCCGGCACTGAGTCGGATTCGCGCTGCCGCCTCGCTAAAACTGGATTAACCTGCGGTATTATCGGCCGCCGAACGCTGCCAGATCGATAAAGCCCCGCATTCCCGCCAGCATCAGGGCGCCGATGTGGAGTTGAAGTACGAATTCGCCGGTGCGGATGAGACCGGCCAGGTCCGGCGGGCTGACCAGCCGCGCTTCGATGCCCTCTTCCGGCGGCGCCTCCTGCGCGCCGGCCTCCACGAAGAAGGAATGCACCCGGTTCGACAGCCGGGCGGTGCAGGGCGCGTAGGAGCCGAGCTCGTGCACGGCGCGGGTGGAAAATCCGGTCTCTTCCTTGAGCTCGCGGACGCAAGATTCGGCTGCGTCCTCGCCGGGATCGACCAGTCCCGCCGGCAATTCCCAGGTGAAGCTCTCCAGCGCCGGCCGGTACTGCTTGACGATCGGGATCAGCCCCGCATCCGTCCGCGCCACGATGGCGATGTAATCGGCCTGGCCGACGGCGTGATAAAGCTCAGGCTCTGTCCCTTGCGCGAACTCGACCTCGCGCTCGATGATCTCCACCCAGGGCGAAATGCGCCGGGCGCCGCGCTTCAGGATCTTCGGCCAGCCGTCCGTCATCGGATGACGTTCGGGCCCTGAAGGTGGCCCCAGACGTCGAACACCGGCTTGCCCTTGAAGTTGGCCTCGGCATAGGCCGCGTGCGGCGCGCACAGGATCAGCAGGTCGCTTTTTTCGATCACCTCGTCGAGCGGCATAAGCTCGGGGTCGCTGGTGACGAAGGGGTCGGTGGTCAGCACCGCGCGCGCCTGGCCGGCCAGTGTATTCTTGAACTTGTAGCTGAGCGAAGCGCGTACGTCGTCGCTTTCGGCCTTGAACGCCATTCCGAGCAGGCCGACGGTTTTCTGGCGGAGATCGTAGCGGAGCTTGAGGTCGTCGATAACGTGCAGCACTAGCCCCTCGTTCACCAGCAGGGCGGCGTGGCCGAGCCCGAAGCGGTTGCTGGCGAAGGCGGAGAGCTGCATGGTGTCCTTGACCAGGCAGGGCCCGGCGGCATAGCCCGGCCGCGGCATGCTCTTGAGCCGCGGGTAATTGTGCTTCATGGCGCCGAGCACGGTTTGATAGTCGACGCCCGCCGATTTGGCGATCAGGTAGAATTCGTTGGTGGCGGCGAATTCGATGTAGCGATAGGCGTTGGCGAAAAGCTTGGCGAACTCGGCCTCGATCGGCGACAGCCGCACGACCTCCGGCGCGATGCGTTCGAACAGGGCAGCCGCCTCGGCTTCCGCTTCCGGCGTGCAGCCGGAAACGATCTGCGGCATTTCGCGCAGCTCTTTCAATCCGTAGCCCTGCACGACCCGCTCCGGGCAGAACGCCAGTTTCAGGTCGCGGCCTTTGCCCGCCAGATAGGAGGCCACCCAGTCGGTGGTGCCGGGGAACACGGTTGAGCGCAGGATCAGCAATTGGCCGTCGGCCAGCCGCGACAGGATCGCGTCCACGCAGTCCTGCACGACCCGGCGTACCGGGTTGAGGAACTCGTCGATCGGCGTACCGATGGTGATGATCACCGGCCCGCCAGTGGAGATCGCCTCGGGCGCGCCGGTGAACACCAGCCGCTTGGCCGACAGCGCCTTGGCCAGCACGGCCTCCGCGCCGTCCTCGATGAACGGCAGCCTGCCGCTTTTCAGCGTGTCGAGCGCTTCGCGGTTGAGATCGTTGACGTTGACGCGCAGGCCCGCTTCGGCAAGCGCAAGCACCAGCGGAATGCCGACATGGCCGGCTCCGCCGACCACGCTGATGTCGGCGTTCTCGATTGTCGTCGGCAGGTCGGCCGCGGCGATATTGGGACGGACTGTCATGAGACAACTATAACAAGGGTGCGCGTGGGTTACGATAGCGTCAAAGCAGCCGCGGCGCCGGCAGCGGCGTGATCAACTGTCCACGGAAGCCCTTGGCCCGGAGCTTGGGCGCCAGTTCGTCGGCGATATGCCAAGAGAAAATGATAGCGCAGTCGGGCTGGTCCTCGAACAGCGTGGCCTCGTCGACGACCGGAATCGCAGTCCCTGGCATGCATTTGCCGATCTTCAGCGAGCCCGCGATCTCGCAGACATAGTCGATCAGCCCCTCGTCGAGCCCCACGTAGTTGACCAGCGTGCTCGCGCGCGACGGCGCCGAGATGCCGGCGACGCGCGCGCCCTTTTCCTTCAGATCGCGCAGCATGGACAAGAGGCGCAGCTTGGACAGCACCACGTCGCGCCGGAAGGCGGCGAGGCGCTTGCTCATGGCTTCCCCGCGCGGCTCGGCCTCGAGCATCTCACCCACGCTGTCGTTGACCGCATGGCTGCCGCGGCGCGTCGCATAGACGCGGATCGAGCCGCCGTGGCTGGGGATCGGCCGGGCATGGAAGACCTCGAGGTCGTGCATCTCCAGCAGATACTTCAGGCTCGCCAGCGAGTAATAGCGCAGGTGCTCATGATAGACCGTGTCGTATTGCAGCGTGTCGAGCAGCGGAATGAGGTAGTGCGACTCCGAAATGAAGACGCCGTCCTCCTTCAGCATCGCCTTGATGCCGTCGACGATCGCGTGCACGTCCTCCATGTGCGCGAAGCAGTTGGCGGCCGTGACCACGCTGGCCGGCCCATGCTCGTTGACCACGTCACGCGCCACCTCGACGCCGAAATAGCACTTGAGCGTGGGAATGCCGCGTGAATTGGCGATGTCTCCCACGTCGGTCGGCTCGATACCGAGCACGCGGTGGCCGCCGTTCTTGAAGTTGGACAGCAGCGTGCCGTCGTTGGAGCCGATATCGACGACCAAGTCCTGGCCGGTGAGGCCGAGCAATGCGGCCGACTCGCGCTGCAGATCGGCGAAATTGTTGCGCAGCAGCTTGGTGGTGCCGCTGGTGTAGGGGTATTCCGGCGGAAAGATGATGGCCGGATCGACGGCGAGACCGAGCTGCGCCAGGTCGCAATTGCGGCAGTGCAGGAGATTGGTGGGGAACCACGGCTGCTGGCGCGGGACATGACCGATGGGCACCATTTGGTTCACCGGCGGCATGTAGCCGAGCGACAAGACGGCGTCGAGCGGCGCGTGGCCACACACCTGGCAGCACTCGACCGGGACGCTGGCCCCCGTTCCGGCGGCGCGAGCGATTTTGCCGGGACGCAACACGAAATCTCCTCCGGGCCCGGAATGACGATCAACTCTTCGGCGCCAGCTTTGCGTTGCGCCAGTACCAGTCGAGCGTGGTTTTCAGGCCAATGTCGAGCGGCACCGCCGGCTTATAGCCGAGCTTGGCCAGTTTAGAAATGTCTGGGCAGCGGCGCGGCGTGCCGCCCGCCTGCAAGGGGCCGGAGACCAGCTCGATCTCGCGTCCGGCGGCGCGGGCCACGCGCCGCGCCAGCTCCGCGATCGTCACCTCTTCCGTGGTGCCGATATGGTAGATGCCGAGATGCTCGCCCCTATCGCGCATCACCATGACCTCGGCCACCAGGTCATCGATGAAGCAGAAACTGCGGGTCTCTTGGCCGGTGCCCTGCATCTCGAAGGGCAAGACGCCTTGCTTTTGCGCGTCTGCAAGCTTTTTCAGGCGCAGGGCGAATTGCGGGATGACGTGCTCCCATCCCATGTCGGGGCCGTACACATTATGTGGACGGAAGATCAGCACGCGCTCGAAATACTTTGCGCCCGTAATTGACCGCCATCACCTCGCTGATCAGCTTGCCGGCGCCGTAGGAATAGCGCGGGTTCATCACATCCGGCACCACCAGCGGCACGTCTTCGGGCGTGGGGATCATCGGCGGCGTTTGGTAGACCTCCGACGAGGAGGCCAGCACCAACGTGCCGACATTCGCTTTGCGGCAGGCGTCGATCACGTTGACCATGCCGCGCACGCCCACGTCGAGCACCAGCTCCGGCTTGGTGTAGAAGAACTCGGTGCCGTTGACGAAGGCGAGGTGGTGCACCTCGTCCATCCCTTGCGCCGCACGCGCGACGGCATTCGCGTCGCGCACGTCGCCGCGAATTATCGTCGAGCACGCGCACATGATGGCCGGCCCGAACCAGCGCCTTCACCAGCCCGGAGCCGATGAAGCCCGAGCCGCCGGTGACCAGGATGCGGCTCACGCCTCGGCCTCCAGTCGCCCGGGCCCAACATCGACGGTCTCGCCCTCTTCATGCGAGCGCTGCGCTGCCGCGATCAATTGCTGCACGCGATAACCGGCCGCGAAATCCGGCTCGGCCGCGCCGCCCTTCTCGATGGCGTCGAGAAAAATCCGGGCGAGCCGCGATACCGGCGCGATGCGCCCGTCCGGGTAGCGCGCGTCCTCCGGATCCTCGACCGCAATTTGTGCTAGCGCCGCCGCCGGCCGCCGCGCGTGCCACAACTCGAAGCCGCGCATGTAGTCGCTCGTCGTATTGCTCAGCACCAGCGTGCCGTCCTCGCCGTAGCATTCGACGCGGTGGCCGCTGCCCAGATAGGAGGCGCAGCTCATCGCCAGGCTCGCCATATGCCCGCCGGCGAAACCGAAGGCCATGGCCGCGGTGGTCTGCAAGTCGTCGTCGCCCGGCAGCCCGGAAAGCCGCGCCGACAGCCGCGCCAGCGGTCCGCCGAACCATTCGAGATAATGCAGGCAGTGCGAAACGAAATTGCCCAGCACGCCGCCGCCGGCATCGCTCAAGGTCTTCCAGGTGTGCGCCCGCATGCGCGTCGAGGCGTTCTCCACCTGCCAGTGCACGGCGATATGGCGCAGCGTGCCGATCGCGCCGTTGTCGAGCATGTGCTTGGCGCGCCGCCAGGCTGCGATTCTGTGAAAATCGAGATCGATCATGGCGGGCAAGCGGCTCTCGTCGGCAGCAGCCAGCATGGCGCGCGCATCGGCGAGCGTCGCGGCCATCGGCTTTTCCGCGAATACCGGCTTGCCGGCCTTGAGCGCGGCGATGGCGATCTCCGCCTGCAAGGCGGGCGGCACCGCGATTGCCACTGCGTCCACCTGTCTGTCGCCGACCAGCGCGCTCCAGTCGTCGCAGGCCTTCGGCACGCCCGCTTCGCGCGCCCGCGCTTCGGTGCGCGCCTTGTCGCTGCCGGCCAGCGCCACCACCTTGCAGCGCGGGTCGGCGCGGAAGGCCGGCAACAGCACGGTCCATCCGTAATTCGAGCCGACGATGCCGAGGCGCAAGTCAGCCATCAGCGCTTCCCGTCACTACGCGCGCCCTGCGCCAACGCCGCTTTGCTAAGCGCGATGTCGCGCGGCCCGCGTCTGAGATAAGTCGTCGCGAAGGCGTAGAAGTACCAGCGTAGATAGCTCGGCAGCCATTTCAGCACCTGGAAGCGGCTGGTGCCGTGCGCGCGCTCGAACCAGTCGGCCGGCACCTCGCCGATGCGCCAGCCGAGCCGGTGCGCTTTGACCAGCAGCTC
>JARRNI010000358.1:0-7083 GCA_037385125.1 Pseudolabrys sp. | reverse complement strand
ACGGGCAAGACCTTTGTCGATTTCATCAACATGCTGGGCGCGCTCTTCCTGGCGCTCGGCCGGGTGGCGGCGCATCCGCGCCGCTTCCGCTTCACTTCGATGGTGCACCAGCTCGACAATGTGGGCTGGCGCGGCCTGCCGATCATCCTGCTCATCACCTTCCTGGTCGGCTGCATCATCGCGCAGCAGGGCATCTTCCATTTCAGCAAGTTCGGCGCCGACATCTACGTGGTCGACATGGTCAGCATTCTGGTATTGCGCGAGCTCGGCGTGCTGATTGTCTGCATCATGGTGGCCGGCCGCTCCGGCAGCGCCTACACCGCCGAACTGGGTTCCATGAAGATGCGCGAGGAGATCGACGCGCTGCGCACCATGGGCTTCGATCCGATCGAGGTGCTGGTGCTGCCGCGCGTGCTGGCGCTGGTGATCGGCGTGCCGATCCTCACTTTTTTCGGCACGCTGGCGGCGCTCTACGGCGGTGGGCTGGTGGCGTGGCTTTACGGTGGCATCGATCCGGACATATTCATTGAGCGGCTGAAAGAGGCAATCTCGATCGAGCATTTCGAGGTCGGCATCATCAAGGCGCCGTTCATGGCGCTGGTGATCGGCGTCGTTGCCGCCATGGAAGGGCTGAACGTGAAGGGCAGCGCGGAATCGCTTGGGCTGCAGACCACCGCCTCGGTGGTGGAATCGATCTTCCTGGTGATCGTGCTCGACGGCCTGTTCGCCATCTTCTTCGCCTCGATCGGGATGTGAGCCATGGCGTTCGGCAACGGCAAAGAGATTGTCATCGCGGTGCGCGACCTGGTGGTCGGCTTCGGCGATCATATCGTGCTCGACCATGTAGACCTCGACGTCTATCGCGGCGAGATCCTCGGATTCGTCGGCGGCTCGGGCGCCGGTAAGTCGGTGCTGATGCGCACCATCATCGGCCTGCTGCCGAAGCGCTCCGGCAGCATCCGCGTGTTCGGCGTCGATCTCGCCCAAGCCTCCGATGAGGAACGGGCGGCGGTCGAGCAGCGCTGGGGCGTGCTGTTCCAGCAAGGCGCGCTGTTTTCCTCGCTGACCGTGCGCGAGAATTTGCAATTCCCCATCCGCGAATATCTGCCTGTCTCGGAAGAGCTGCTCGACGAGCTGGCGGTGGCCAAGCTCGACATGGTGGGGCTGGACGCCAACGTGCTCGACAAGTTTCCCGCCGAGCTATCGGGCGGCATGACCAAGCGCGTGGCGCTGGCCCGCGCGTTGGCGCTCGATCCGGAAATCGTGTTCCTCGACGAGCCCACTTCCGGCCTCGATCCGATCGGCGCTGGCGAGTTCGACGAGCTGATCGCCACCCTGCAGCGCACCCTGGGGTTGACCGTGTTCATGGTCACGCACGATCTCGACAGCCTGCACACGGTGTGCGACCGCATCGCGGTGCTGGCCGATCACAAGGTGATTGCGGCCGGCACCATGGAGATCATGCTCGCCTCCGAGCATCCCTGGCTGCGGTCTTACTTTCGCGGCAAGCGCTCGCGGGTTGGGTACCCGGCGGAGGCGGCGTCCGGCGCATGATCCCGAAAAGTGGGAACCGGTTTTCGGAAAAGATCATGCGCACGCAAGAATGAGGCCGCCCGAAACCAAAAGGGAGCGCCGGTGGCGCTCCCTTCGGCTTTTCGTTCGGGCGGCCGCTCAGCTCATGTTGCCGAGCGGGCGTTGCCGCCAGCCTGCGCGAGCGACGGCTCGTCGACGACGACCTCTTCGATGCCGGTCTCGAGCTGGCGTCGGCGCACCAGCAGCCAGTAGGCGATCCCCGCCAGCACCGGAATGGTGGCCAGCATGCGAAGGCGTTGTCGAAATAGACGCCCTGCAGGCTGAAAGTGATGCCCAGCGTGGCGACGCCGATCAGATAGAAGGCGGGAATCTGATCGAGGCCGGGCTGCTCCACCAGCTCGGGATGGATGAAGATGCCGACCATCAGCGTGAAAAGCGACACGCAGATCTGCATCGACCGCCACAGCGTGACGTAGAACGACGTGTTGGCGATCTTCGACGTGATCGCCGCGGTGATCGAGGTCGGCGGCGTCAACTCGCCGAACACGGCGACGAAGAAGGCGAAGAAGTGCACCACCCACGGATTGACGCCGGCCTGCATGAAGGGCGGCGCGATCACGATGGCGACCAGGATGTAGACCGGCGCCGGGGGCAGGCCGGTGCCGAGCACGACGCCGAACAGGAAGCCCATGCCCACCATGGCGGCCATGTTGACACCCGCCGCCTCCACCAGCAGCAGGCCGAGCTTGGTGGGCACGCCGGTTATCACCAGGGTGCCGGCCATGATCGACAAGGTCGCCAAGAGCAGCGTCAAGTCGGTGATCATGTCGATGTAGGAATCGAGGAAGTCCTTCAGCGGCTTAATGAACCCGGCGAACGACCACTGACCGGGACGCAGCAATGACCCCGTGTGAAAGAGCAGCATCGCCGCGCCGACGACGCAGAACATGTCGAGAGCGGCGAATTGCGGCGCGAGATACAGCGCCGCCATCAGCGCGACCAGGCCGCCGACGGTGACGACGAAGGCCCCGAGGTTGAAGACGTCACGCCAGGTCAGCGGCTGCGCGTTGCGGTCAACGACCATGCGCGTGCGGTAGTGAATCGCCAACAGGTAAACCGAAGTGGCGACGGAGATGTAATAGATGAGTGCGGGCACCCAGCCGCGTGCCACCACGTCGAAATAATCGACGCCGAGAAACTCGGCCATGAGGAAGGCGGCGATGCCCATGACCGGCGGCATCAATTGGCCGCCCATGGAGGAGGCGTTCTCGATCGCCGCGGCGGTCGGCGGCGGTAGGCCGGCCTGGATCATGGCGGGAATGGTGGCGGAGCCGACCGTGATCGAGTTGGCGGAGCCCGAGCCGCTCACCGTGCCGATCGCCATCGAGCCGATGACCGAGGACTGCGGAATGGCATGATGCGAGCGCACGGCGACGCGCTTGGTCGCGCGCATGAGCGATTCGATGCAGCCGAAGCCGCGCAGTACGCTCAACACCAGCAGGAACGAGCCGATCAGCGTGAGCGCGAGTTGCGGCAGGCGGGCGAAAATGCCGGTTTCCATCTCCACGCTCGCGGCGGACGCCACTCGATTCCAGCTAAGCCCGGCGTGGTAGAACATGCCGGGCACCATGTAGCCGTAGACGGCGTAAAGAATGATGATGACGTTGAGGATGAACAGCGGCATATGGCGCTTGCGCGCGTACTCGATGATGAGGATGGCCATCAGGCCACCGACGACGATGTCCTGGGTGTCGTAGAAGCCGTTGCGCTGCTCGCCGAGCGCAATGTAGTTGGTGTTCATGTAGTAGGCGCAATACGCCGAGAACAGGCAGAACATGAGCGCGATGACGTAGTTCACGCTCGTCGGCAGCTTCGGATAGAATTCGTTGTGGCGCAGCGCCTGCAAGGTGAACAGCGCGAAAGTGAGCGGCACCATGGTCATGGCGAGCACGACCGGGCCGCCAGCGCTGGTCCAGTAATAATAGAACATGTAAACCGAGTAGACGATCGCGGACGCGTAGTAGAGCGCGTCTAGCGCGAGCGGTGACCGCCGCGGGGCATCTTCGGTCATGGCGGACGCGGCCGTGAGGGATTCGGACATAGCGGGCCTGTGGCTCTTAGAGTTCGATCCATCCAATTGAATCGGAACCCCACCTGACATTTTGCTTGCGCATGATCTCTTGCGAAAACCGGCTCCCGCTTTTCGGGATCATGCGGAGACTGAACGCGGCGAGGCGGGCGCGTCGGCGCGCCCGCCTCCCGTGGGATCCGATCAAGGGGTCGCGCCCTTACATCTTAGCCTTGGCGATGTTGCTGTCCCACTTCTTGTCCCATTGACCCTTTTCCTTCAGGAACTTGGCCAGGCCGGGGTGGATCGGAACGAGGTTCCAGGTGCTCTCCAGAGCGGTGTGCTCGAACTTGGCGAAATTGCCGTTGGCGATCTGCCGGAAGCTCGGGTCGAGCTTGGCCAGCTCATCGGCGTTTTTGTCGATGATCTTGAGCATGTTGTAGAGGTCTTTCTCCGGCACGTTCATGCCGACGTCGAAGCCCCAGAACACCGGCAGCAAGGTGATCTTGGCGCCGGTCTTGTCGCGCTTGTTGAAGTTCTTGACCGGCACCATGATGGGGCCGAAGCCCTTCGCCTTGAGCTCGGCAAGCTCCTTGGCGCTCGGGTTGAGCGGCGCCCAGTCGACCGCGAGTGTCGCCTGCGACAGCCACGGGGCCAGCGTCTTGCCGCCGGCACCGTAGATCAGCATGGCCTGGATGGTGCCGTTGTTGAGCTGCGAGCCGGCCGTTTCCTTGGCGACTTCCTTGTAGATGTGTTTGGCGCCGACCGCGTGCAGCCCGTTCTCGACCTTCTTGCGGGTGTCGAACGGCGCGGGGCCAGTGTAGACCGGCTTGCCGGTCAGGTCGTTCCACTTCTTGTATTTGTTCGCGTTGGACGCCTTGATCGCCAGGCCGCAATCCAGCGTGTAGGTCCACAGCGACTGCACCGGCGTGCGCTTGACGTGCGCCTTGAAGCCCTTGAAGCGGCCGGAGTCGGCATGACACTCCTTCAACGCCACGTCGGAGCCATAGAAGCCGTCGAACTGGTTGACGGCGTAGCCCTTCACTGTGCCGACCGCGCCGGGCGTCGGCAGCACCGTGATACGATAGCCCTTCCATTCCTTGTTTAGAAGGTTGGCGAGCACGACCAGCGCTTTGCCGCCCGACGATCCTTGCGGGCCGGTGCCCCATTTGAGGTCCTTCGGCGCCGACCAGGCGGTCGACGTCAGCAGGCCCGCCGCGGCAAGAACAGAAACGGCGACAGCACCCGCCTTCAGGCCGCGTGCAACGACCGCACGTGCAGTAAATTCGCGCATGGCTTTTCCTCCCAGACTTAGCCTTGGATTTTCATTGGCGCCGGCTGGCACCTGGCTAACACCTCCGCACCGCCTGTTATTCTTTATGCGGCGCGTGCTTGAGCAAACGCTCGAGAACCGACACTGCACCGCACCGCGGGCAGCGCCGATCAGGCGGTACTATCCGATAGTTAGCGGGCCCTGGCAATTCGTATTTGCGCTGCACGGAACAGGCAAAATTACCGCCCGACCCGCATGGCGGGCCGTGGCGCAATCTTGTTCATCCGGCGAAAGCGCGCGGGCCCGTGTCCGCTTCGTCAGTCGAAGCGTCCGGCCGCGTGCGCCAGCATGGTGTAGACCTTGCCGGTCTCCGAGGTGAGATAGGTGCGCGCCACCACCTGACCGCGGTCGTCGCGCGCGACTTCCTCGAGCAGCCGCTCGAACTCGGCGATGTAGCGGTCGACCGTCTGCTTGAACTCGCGGTCGGCGCGGTATTTGCGGCGGATCTCGTCGAACGCCTTCTGCCCCTGCAAGGTGTAGAGCCGGCGGGTGAAGACGTTGCGCTCGCCGCGCTTATAGCGGTCCCACAGATCGGCGGCCGCGTCGTGATCGATCATGCGTGCGATGTCGACCGACAACGAATCCAGCGACTCGATGGTATGGCGCGGCGTGCGCTCCTCGGCGCCGCGCAAGGTTTCGCGCGGTGTTTCGCGGACGGGCTCGCGCGGCGCCTCGCGCAACGATTCGCGCACCGGCGGCTCTTCCTCCTCGCGCGAGGCGCGGCTGAGCAGGTCGCTGAGCCAGCCGCGGCTGCTGCCGCTGCCGGCGGGTGCCGGCGGCGGTTCGGGACGCAGCGGCGCCGGCTCCGGTCGGCGCGGCGGCGGCGCAAAACTGCCCACATCGGCGCGCGGCGACGGCGGCACTGGCGCGGGACGCGCAAGATCGTGCGTGGTCTCGCTGCGGCCGCCGACCACGGCCAGCGTCGGCTCATCGCGCGCGGCGGTGCGGCGCGCCGGCTCGACCGCGTCGAGGCTGCGGCCGTGGCGGGCGACGATGCGGTTGAGCTCGGCCAGCGCTTCGATCTGGTCGACGATGACGCGGCGCATCTGGGCCGTGCCTTCGGCGGTCTCGCGCGGCAGCTCGAACACGCCGCGGTGCAGCTCGGCGCGGGTGGCCTCCAGCTCCTGCTGCATCTCGGCGGTCATCTGCTTCATGCCCTGCAGCGCCTCCGCGAAGCGGTCGGTGGCCTCGCGCAGCATGGCCTGGGTGTCGCCGGCGGTCTGATCGTAGACCTGGTGCATGGCCTCGGCGGTGCGCCGGCGTTCGTCCTCGGCGCGCTCGCGCACGCGCTCGTATTGCTCGGAGACCAGACGAGCGCCTTCCTCGCTGCGCTCGGCGACGCTGCGCGCCACATCCTCGGCACTGTCGCGCAGACGTTCATACTGCTCGGTGAGGGCGCGATTGCCCTCGGCGCTCGCCTCCGACACCACGCGGGCGACGTCGCGGGCGCGTGCGGAGGCCGCCTCCAGCGACTCGTCAAGCAGGCCGGCGAAACGCTTGAGCCGATCGTCGATGTCGGTAGTGCGGGAGTCGAGGGCGGACACCAGACTCTCGAGCGCGGCGCGGCGCTCGCCGAGCGTGGCGTCGGTGCGCTGATTGCTCTGGTCGATGAGCTCGATCGCCTTGGCGAGATCGCGGCCGTGGCTGTCGAACTGCACGGCGAGCTGGCCGAGATCGTTGACCGCGCGGCTGCTGACGTCGCTGAAGCTGCTGATGGTCGATTCCACGCGCGCGGTGGCTTCGCCGGTGGAGGCGGTGACCTCGTTCATGGAGTTGACGAAGTCGGACACGCGCAGCATCAGCGTGCTCTCCAGCGAGCTCATGTTCTCGTGTGTGCCGGACAGCACTTCCTGCAGCATGATATTGGCTTCGCGCAGCCGCTCGAACAGTGCCGTGGTGTCGGAGCGCAGCATGTTGTGCGTCTCCATCATCTCATTGACGCTCGATGTGGCGGTCTGCTTCGACTGCTCGATCGCCTTCTGCGCGGTCTGCTGCATCTCGTTGAAGGTGCGGTTGACCGTATTGGAGGCGTTCTCGCCCGCGCTGTTGATCATGCGGGTGATCTCGGCGCTGTTGTCGAGCAGCGTGCGGGCGAAGCCGAAGCCGCGCTCGTCGATCGAGCGGATCGCCTGTTCGGTGGCGGCGTTCA
>JARRNI010000357.1:0-5280 GCA_037385125.1 Pseudolabrys sp. | reverse complement strand
TAGGCGCGCTATATAGCCGCGTCTCGAGCTATATTTTTGCCGACTGGAATAAGTGCGGCGAAGTGATGGGCTTGGCGCCCTATGGCCGGCCCGATGCCTTACGGCGACTAATAGAGATCAAGAACGGAGAACTCCGCGTCCCCGAGTGGGATGAAACGTTCAACAAGCCTTGGACACCGGAGGGCGAGAAGAAATGGGACGACAGCCCCTTCATGAAACATTGGGAGGACATGGCTTGGCGCGTGCAGTATGACAGCGAGGAGGTGCTGCTCGATCGCGCGCGCTGGCTGCGCGAAACGACCGGCGCCAGGAACCTGTGTCTGGCCGGCGGGGTCGCGCTCAACTGCGTTGCAAACGGCCGCATCGTACGCGAGACGGGCTTCGAAAATGTCTGGATCCAGCCGGCCGCGGGCGACAACGGCATCGCAATCGGTTGCGCCTTTTATGGGCGGCTCGCCGTCCAGAAAAAACCACGCTCATTCGTGATGACACAGGCAACGCTTGGGCGCGAATATACGGACGAGGAAGTACGGCGCGCGGGCAATCCGCTCCTGGTCAGTCGCAAGACCTTTACGGGACCGGGCCAAAACATCTGCCGGGAAACGGCGAAGCTGCTCGCGGACGGTAAAGTATTTGGCTGGTTTCAGGGCGGTTCCGAGTTCGGACCGCGCGCGCTGGGCAATCGTAGCATTCTGGCCGATCCGCGCCGTCCGGAGATGAAGGATATCCTGAACAGGCGGGTCAAATTCAGGCAGGCCTTCCGCCCCTTCGCACCGATCGTGCTGTACGAAAGGGCGAAAGAGATTTTCGTCGGCGAGGACGAATCGCCCTTCATGCTGCGTGCCAAACAGGTGCGACCGGAATGGAAAGACCGCATTCCCGCAGTCGTCCACGTCGACGGCACCGCGCGTGTGCAGACGGTCCGGCGCGACCAGAACGGGCGGATGTATGAGCTCTTGACCGAGTTCGAGAAGCTGACAGGCGTTCCTGTTTTGGTAAACACCTCGTTCAACATCACGGGCGAGCCGATAGTGGAAACGCCTAACGACGCCATGAATTGCTTTATTTACACGGGACTCGACTATTTAGTGTTGCACAACACGATGGTATCCAAAAACCTCCCCTATAAGATCTTCTCGCCGTTCATAAAAGTCTATTACGAGTCCATGGCGCTTGCACGCGACGAAACCGACTGAGCCGGAACCAAAGATGGCGACCGGGCGTTAGCGAGCGCACAAAGGTCCTTGGACTGGGGTGCGCCCAAATGCCCTATGCCTATCCAAGGTCCCAAATTTAAAGTATCTATCTGGGCGGATATGCTAAAAACGCAAAACGCAAGCTGAAAGGACCATCTCGAATTAGCTGAGCACCGGTGCCCGAACCGGATCGAGCTCAGCAAGAAGGGGGCGGACAAATGAAGAGAATATTCATCGCCGTGCTGATGGCCACCGTTTTTGGCCTGTTCAGCATGCCGGCGCTGCAAGCCGTTCCTAGCAACGGCTCGGCCGTGGGAGCGACACTTAAGGCAATCTCGCCGCTAAAGCAGATTCAATACCGTCGGCGCCGCCGTCGCCGGCGCCGACGTTGCTATTGGGTCCATTATCGGCGGTCGCGCGTCCGCATGCGCTGCAGGTACCGCCGATAAGAGCGAACCCGCGACGGGGCTGGTTCAACAGACCGGCCGTTTTGCTTTACGCCTGTGCAGCCTCAGTGGGCGCGCCGCAGCACGGCCAGCGGCCGCGCTCCCGGTCCGTGCCGCCCTTCCAGTGGGAGTGACAGGCATGCCTCATACACCTTCGCCGGGATGCGCGGGTTGGTCGCGCATCGGTCGAATACTTCGAGGTCATTTGGGGTGCGGTATTCCATGTAGGGTTCGATCGCGTAGCGCGCGCCGTTGGAAAAGCTGCCATATCGGGTGATCACGCCATCTAGCTCGGGATCCACACTAAGAAACGCCTGCTGGAGTGCATCGTCCTTGATGAAGTTGTCGGGCATCTGGTCGAATGGGCCATCCAGATAATTATTAGCGATAACATTACCGTAGTAGACCCCGATGAGAATCTTCCGGTCGCGGCGCTGGTCGCGATAGACCGCAAACCCCGTGCGCTTCCCGATAAGAATGCGGCTATCGCCGACGGGCGCCGGCACGAACGCATCGGCGGGTTGGATCGTCTCATCGAGTACGTAATGAAACAACTTCAGCTTCGGATTGAATACGAGGAAGAAGCGCACTGCAGAGTCGTCGAAGACCGGGCCGATAAACTGCTCGTTCGGTGCGAGCGCCGAAGCCGGCGGCTTAACCTGCGACAGATCGTTGAGCGCGAACACGACGCTTTTCTTCTTGTAACTGACACGATAGGCGAGCGGGTCGATCTTCTCCACGATCACCCTCTGCGCCGCGCCGAGGACGCGACTGGTGCCCTCCTTGTCCGTCAGCCAAACCGGCCGCACCTCGTAATAGCTGAAGGCCACCTTACCTTCGCTGCGCAGCTGCGCATCGATTTTGATGTTGCCGGCGTAGCGGACGCCGTCGAGCAGGAATGCGAAGTAATAATGATTTTCGGTGGGGTAGACTTCGACGCGGGCGGGCAGGCTGTCGAATACGTAGGCAAAAACGGCCATGGGATCGTCGATTGCAAGACTCGTCTTGCGGGTGACGTCTTCTACATAAGCTTGGTTGGTCATGAGTCTCGGCCGGGATGAACTGGTCTGCGCTGCCGCAAAGCCGCCAGCTAGGGTGATAACGGCGTAAAGCGAGACGAAAAATCGACGCATTACGAACCTCTCAGTGGTCGGTTTCTTTCGGTTCGAGTCGACCGCAAAAGCCTATCACTCGTTGGCAATGAGGCGAACTCTGGCCGGGTCCCGCGATGCGGAATATTGGTCAAACTTTGAGCGTGCACACGCACAGACGAACACGCGTCAAGTCAACGAATTGGGCAATGGACGTCCGGATGTGGCCCAACCCGGCTGTTCGGGCGGCCCGCAGTTAAGGTAGGGTATCAGAGGTATAGCCGACCTGACGGCGATCTAGCCTGACCGCCGGAAATGACCAGACTATGACCTCGCGCGCCCTGCGCGTTGTGTCCGCTCACGCTCCGACAGCGGCACGAAAGCGGACGTCGCGGGTCACGCGCCGGCAGCGGGACCGCTCAGCGGTGAGCGACCATGAACCGGAGCCACGCCCAAGGAAGCCTCGACTTCTGACGCCGTGGACAGCGGCGACACACAAATTGGCGAGGCCTTAGTGCGTGCATTGCCGGTTCTCCGGCAAGTCGAGCGCTACGAGAGCGCCGCGCTTATTCTCGTCGGCAAAAAAAGCGGTGGCACGCCTGCATGACCTGCGATCGCTCCAGCGCCTGAAGGCGATGGATGAAAAGTCCAGTGGCACATAGATGCCAACGCGCAGCACAACCAGAAGAAGCAGTAACCTCATAATTCGCGAGATAGGACTTTTTGGCGGAACGAACCCAGGGGGCACACATGCGGATGGCCGTCGGCGGCAACGATTTTTGCCAGAGGGCCCCCGAGCAACCGCTCCCGCCACCACCGCGCGTTTTCTTCGAGCAATGATTTGCCTCGACACAAACGCCATCGTTGCGGCCATCAATCAGCGCAGACCGAACGTCCGTGATCGCTTGGAAAAAGCCCTGATCGACGGCGTGACTGTGGGGGTGCCAGTCATTGCGCTTTATGGGATTTGGTATGGAATCGGTAAAAGCAGTCGCCGCGATAAAAATGCACTCGCCCTTTGAACGTCTTCAAGCGCAAGACGCTCGGCTGGTCGCGCAGAATCCCCTCGCGTGCGGGGCTCCCCGCTGCCTGTGCCGATTTCCTCAAAATGCGGCCCTTCCACCGGCGCCTGAACGCTCGAGCGCCTGCGGCGCTCGCAGCCGCTCGCGCCGGCAGATTGACGTTTGCCCGGCGCGTCGGATTTGCTAGCTAAGCCCCGCATAGGGCTTCGAAATTTAACCTCCCGGCGGCGAAAATCGCCTCCTCCGGCCAAATCCCGCTATAATTCTCCGCCAAGCAGGCCCCGGCTGGGAAAAACCCCCGAATGTTCAGACTGCCCAGACTGACCCCGCGCCAGGTTCTCATCGTGCTGCACGACCTCGTCGCCGCCGCAGCCGCGATCCTGCTCACCTTCGTCATGCGCTTCGAGGACCACCGCCTGCATGCCAAGCTGGTTGGGCTCGGCTACCTGCCCCTGTTCCTGCTCTATGCGCTGATCGTCTTCTTCGCCTTCGGCCTTCACCGCAACAAGTGGCGTTTCACCTCCGTCCCGGACCTCTACAACATCTTCCGCGCCTCCACGGTGCTGGCGGTGTCGCTGCTCGCGCTCGACTACGTGCTGCTCACGCCGGGCATCTACGGCCAGTTCTTCTTCGGCAAGATCACCATCCTGCTGTACTGGTTCCTGCAGATGTTCTTTCTGGGCGGCTCGCGCATCGCCTACCGCTATTTCCATTACACGCGCACCGTGCACAAGGCGCGGACCTTGGATGCCACGCCCACCTTGATCCTCGGCCGCGCGCATGACGCCGAAGTGCTGCTGCGGTCGATCGAAAGCGGCGCGGTCAAGAATATCTGGCCGGTCGGCGTTCTTTCGCCTTCGCCCAACGACCGCGGTCAGTCGATCCGCGGCATTCCCGTGCTGGGCGATATCAGCGACCTTGAATTGGTGGTGAGCGATCTCTCCGGCCAGGGCAATCGCGTCACGCGCGCGGTGCTGGCGCCGTCGGCGCTGTCGCCGGAGGCGCGGCCCGAGAGCCTGTTGATCCGTGCCCGCAAGCTCGGCATCAACTTGAGCCAGATGCCCTCGCTCGATTCCGGCGGCCCGGCGGTGCAGCTTGCGCCGATCTCGGTCGAGGACCTGCTGCTGCGCCCCAGCGTCAGGATCGATTACGCCCGCCTGGAGAGCTTTGTCAGCGGCAAGTCGATCGTGGTCACCGGCGGCGGCGGCTCGATCGGCGCGGAAATCTGCGAGCGCATGCTCGTGTTCGGCGCCGCCCGTCTGCTGGTGCTGGAGAATTCCGAGCCGGCGCTGCACGCCGTGCTGGAGAAGCTCGGCAACATGGGGGCTAAGGCGGAAATCTCCGGCCGTATCGCCGACGTGCGCGACCGCGCGCGCATCATGGCGCTGATGCGCGCGTTCAAGCCCGACATGGTGTTCCACGCCGCGGCCTTGAAGCACGTGCCGCTCTTGGAGACCGACTGGGACGAGGGCATCAAGACCAACGTGTTCGGCTCGATCAACGTCGCCGATGCCGCCACGGCCGC
>JARRNI010000356.1:0-5323 GCA_037385125.1 Pseudolabrys sp. | reverse complement strand
CTGCGTCATTATGCGGTACCCGAAGATCCCATCGGGCCCAGCACTTCCACCTCGATCAGTTGATAGGCCTCCGCCAGTCGTGTTGCCCAAGCCGTTGCGCCGACCGCTGTGCGAATTTCGTCTTGGCGGACCTCAATCATGGCACAGGGTAAGCCGCGACCCTCTCCATGGAGGGGGATCGTGTAGTCGATGTCATCTTCGATTGGATAGGGCTCGTTGTCTCCTATCGCGAAACCCCCAGTGCGGCTGAGCGCCCCGCGCAGGAGCGCGGCGAGCCGGCGGTCGCGCCAATAAGAGACGCCGACGTGCCAGGGTCGCCGTTGCCCGCTCAGGATCGGCGTGAAGCTGTGAATGCTGAGCAGATGGGTCGGTCGGTGGGATCGGCTGTCGAGCAGGCGGGCGATGGCGGCATGATACGGCCGGAACAGCGAATCGATGCGGGCCGTCCTTTCCTCGGACGCAAGCCCATGGTTTCCCGGGATGGGCACGCCGGAGCTGCATTCGACAATGGATTGGGCGTTGTGCAGCGCTCGATTGCAGTCGATGACGAGCCGCGAGTAGCCGCTCAATACCAAAGGTGCGTCGAGATGGGCCGAGAGACGGCGCGCCACGGCGGCCGCACCCGGATCCCAGCCGATATGATCTGCCAGCAGCACCCGTTCAAGGCCAAGGGTGCCGAGTCGCTCGGGGACCCGATGGGAGGCGTGATCGCAGACCAGCACCGCGTTGCTGGTGCCGCCGGCATTGACCGTCTCGACAGCCGGAGGCTCATTGGACCCCAGCAATGACGCGTCCTTGGCGCTTGTATGCGGGTCCATCATCCGGGGCCAATTCACACTGTGCGACGCGTGGGCGGCGTACGCCTCACGGCCGGAGCTCAGTCCTTCACCTCATCCGCCCAGACCTTGAAGCGTTTGACTACACTGGGGCCGAATGCGTTACTGATCGGCACGTCCGCCGCATCCCGGCCCTGGGCAATCAATACGCGTCCGATCCGCGGCATGTTGTTGCGCGGATCGAAGGTATGCCAGCGCCCGCCAAGGTAGGCCTCGAACCAAGCGGAGAAGTCCATCGGGTCCGGCGAGGCTGCGACCCCGATGTCACCGAGATAGCCGGTGCAGTAACGCGCGGGGATATTCATGCAGCGGCAGAACGTCACCGCCAAGTGGGTGTAGTCGCGACACACACCCGTTCGCTCGTTGAAGGCCTCGAGCGCGGTCTTGGTCGCACGCGCATGTTGATAGCCAAACACGATATGCCCGTGGACGAAATCACAGATCGCCTGGACCCGCCGCCACCCAAAGGGCGTCTGCCCGAAGAGGGCCCATGCCGTCTCGGAGAGCCGATCCGTCTCGCAGTAACGGCTCCCGAGGAGGTACACGAGCGTCTCCGCTGGAAGATCCTCCACCGCGTGCTGCGGGGCGTAGGGGTCGATCGCGTCCGGCTGTCCGCTGTCGCTGATGAGGGCGTCGGTGGAGATGCGGATTTGCCCCGGGGGCGCGACGATCCGGCTACACCAGTTGCCGAAGCCGTCGCGGTAGGCCGAGATCGGGGTTGCTGGTCGGGTGACGATATGGTCTGGAATGAGAAGATCCGAGACGCGGGAGAAATGGATGTTCAGCACCAAAACCATGGGTGTTGGCTGTGGACCCTCGTAGAGCAACTCGTATCCGAGCCGAATCTGCATCCTGTGCCCCCGCGTGCAACCCAGTGTATGAAAGTGCCTCGCTCCGCCTTTTCCATCGCCGCGCATCAGCGCTCATCGGCGATTCACTTGCTTCACCGTACCAAATGTCGCTCGTCCCCTCCAGGAAGCGCTACATTGTGGGAGGCTCCCGGAGCATCGTGTGATCCCCGCAGGGTCACGGACTTGGCTCTATCCGGCGCCGATCGGATAGATCACGATCGCGTCCTCCGGGTCCGCCTTCGTGGCGCCCATCTTCAGCGCCACGGGGAATCCCTGCAGCATCTCGTTCACGTTGTCGCCGACCCAGCGGATGGCGGCCACGCGTTGCTCCTCGCCCACGCAGATCAGTCTCGGCCCGCCGACAATCGGGCCTGGCTTGTTATGAATCCATCCAGAGAGCCCGCCGTTCGGGCGCGCGCGGTAGAGCAGTCCCCACAGGCAATTGCTGCCCATGGTCCGAGCACACAGACGCGCCAGCGGATCATCCAAGTCAGGGGATCGGCCTCGGGGAGATGCTCAGGGGATCGCGGACATCCGATCAAGCGACGACGGGACGGGCAAGGAATCGCGGCAAGTCACCGCTCGCCTCCGCCAAAGACCTGTCCTCAGGCAAGCGGAAACTGCGGACATGTTCGTCGGACAAGACCAGAGCTGTGCCCGCATCCACGGTGTATCCCCGGCTGTCCATCGGCCGTGCATCATGTAATGAGGTGACATGGATCGTGCCCGCCTGGCTCGCACAACAGGCGTCTGGCCGCGAGCGCAGCCGCGACCCGCGTTTGGGGGCGACAAGGACGATCGCTCAGCCGGTCGGTGCCATGCGTGACGATAGAGGTCGGAGCCACCGACACATCGCCAACCTATGCGAGCAGACTTTCTTGGAAGGTCACGACGCGATTGCGACCTCGATGCTTGGCGGCGTATACGGCGCGGTCGGCCGCCTGCAGCAGCTCCATCGCGTCGGCGAAGGGATGCTCCGCGTCCCGCGTGGCGACGCCGATCGACAAGGTGATCCAAACGCGGGGTGCCCCGACCGGGTGAGGACGAGCGCTGAACATCGTCACGATCCTCCCTGCCACGCGTGATGCATCCTCCGCATTCACGCCCGGCAACAGCACGACAAACTCCTCTCCCCCGTAACGGGCCACAAGATCGCCGTCGCGCAACTGGTCTTTCAAGAAACCTGCAGCGGCGCGCAAGATATCGTCCCCCGCTTGGTGCCCATGGGCATCATTGACCTGCTTGAAGCGGTCGAGATCGGCGAACAACAGCGAGAGAGGCCAGTCCGACGCACAAGCCTCGGCGAACAACGCTTGGAGCTGTTCCTCAAAGTAGCGGCGGTTAAAGACGTTGGTCAAGGAATCCAGCGCGGCGACCCGCGTCAGCTCTTCGGTACGCGCCGACAAATCGCAATAAGCGTCCGCGAGGTCTTCAAACCGCTTGAGAGTATCGAGATTGCGTATCAACAGCGCCTCGCGCGCCCGACCCATCAAAGCATCGAGCTCCCACGGGGCCATGATCTCCTGCCCAAAGAGCACCTCCGTTTCCGGGACCCGTTCCTTGAGCTTCGCGACGATCTCGCCTAATGCTATCTCGTCGAGCAGCGACGGCTCCGTTTCCGGCTCGGAGAGGAGACGTGGCGGCGCGCCATCTTCGCCCCGCGTCAGCCCATCGGCCAACACCCCGGAAAGGGCCACACCCTCCGTAAAGGCTTCGCGATCCGCCTGGAGCGATAGCGGCGGGAGCTGATGACTGGCCTCGACCGCGTCGCACAGCAGGGCCGGTATGTTCCAGCTCCGAAGAAGCCATGCCCCGACCTCCGCGTGATCACAGCCCAGGCGTGCGCGCTCAAAGGCGCTAAGCTCATGATGACCTGCGCTTTGCGGCAAGTCGCGGTAGAAGTCCTCGTGGCTGCGGTCAATGGCCAGGATACCGATGTCCTGCAGCAGTGCAGCCAAGAACATCTCCTCCGCGTCCGGTAAGTGCTTCACCTCAGCGAGTGCGCGTGCGGCGGTGGCGCTCAGCAAGGCGCGGCGCCAAAAGCAGGGATAGTCGATGCCTTGCTTGGTGTCCCGCTCGAACGTCCTCATCAAGGAGAATCCAAGCGCAAGGGTTAGCGTGGCATTCAACCCGAGCACCATGATCGCCTGGGGAAGGTTCTGTGACTTCCTTCTCCCACCGTAAAAGGCGGAGTTAGCGGTACGCAAGACCTTGATGCTGAGGGCGGGATCCTGGCCGATCACTTGCGCGATGCGAGCGAAGTCCGCCTTGGGATCGTTCGCAAGATCGATGACCTGTGCCGCGACCCCCGCCGGAGATGGGAAGTCGATAAAGAGGCGCAGGCGCTTCTCCAGCTCTGGCGTCACGATGTTCCTTCGCTGTCCGTGTGAAATGGGGAGCAGCCAGCTAGCGTGAGGTTACAGGATATCAGCCCCTTGGCACGAAAATCGTGATCTCCGCCTGAGAAACGTCTGCCCGCGGAGCGGGCGAGCGTGCGCGGCGCGGCAAGCACTGGGGGACTGCCGCTCTCGGTGTGTACCACCCGCCCCTGGACTCTTGCTCACCGACGGCTCGACGTCGCCACGGATAAAGCCAGGTGTTCGCCGTCCTAAGCCGTGATCACTGGATTCTCCGAGTGCAAACGCCCGCGCGTCGAAAAGCCGTTATGCGCATGCATTCACAGCAATAGCAGTGCAAGTGACCCATTATGTACCGAGGCTGCTGCGGCCTCGCGCGGCGGTCTCGTCCAAGAGTGCAGACTGCCGGCCACTGGATACCGCCGGGCGCGGAGATCTCGAGTGGAAGAGAGGGCCGGTCTCCAGAGAAACGCGCATGGATTCACCCTGATCGAGCTCCTGTTAGCGCTCGTGATAGTCGCAGTCCTCGCGTCATTGGCGTTTTCGAGCTATGCGAGCTATGTATCGAAAGCGTACAACGCAGCGGCGATTGCAGATATCTTATCAATAGAGGGATGCATCGAGCGCTACTATACCATCTATAGGCATAAACTGCGTTTTTCATGTCACTTCTACGAAAAGATATGTGTTACTATTCAGGTCTCAACAGGCTTGTAAATCAAAGAGATACAGTCACGCGATTTTTCGTAGCTAATAGCATTTGTTGAAATTTCAAGGGGTTAGCGGCAAACCAAAATTGGGCGTTCCATCACAAGCCATTGATAGATATAGATATTTTTGACCTGAATAGTTACAGATATGTAACCTTCCGAGGTGGTGGTATATTAGTGATCAACAGTGTTTGCTATGCAGCTTTGGCGGCGATGATAAGAATTGATTTCTCTGAGCAGGATATTAAAAGGATCAAGCGGTTACGCTACGATCACCCACATCCGAGAGTTCGAAAGAGAATGGATGTCCTGTGGCTGAAAAGTCAGGGCCTTCCGCACCAGGAGATTTGCCGGCTTACTGACACTAGCAGTAACACATTACGAAAGTACCTCATGACATTTCAGTCCGGCGGAGTGGAAAAAGTGACTGAGATGAATTTTTACGCCCCGACAAGCGAGCTAGAGCAGCATCGACATCGGCTTGAAGTCTATTTCTCTGAGCATCCGCCAGCAACCATCAACGAGGCGATGGTCAAAATCCAGGAGCTCACCGGGCTCAAGCGCAGCCC
>JARRNI010000355.1:0-5328 GCA_037385125.1 Pseudolabrys sp. | reverse complement strand
CCTTGACGCAATGCCGATGACGAAGGAGAAGATGATCGCAGCCTAGCGGCATCGGACACCAAAACCCGATCGCTCAACCAGGCCCATCTGTCAGATCGAGTTGCGACTAATACAAATCATACGTTTCTTATGCTGCGCAAACCATATAACCAGATCGAGCTCAGCAGAGTTATCCGGGCAGCGCTCCAAGACCAAGACGCACCGAATCAGACACGAGTCACATCGGCGGCGAGCACATAGCCAACACCTCTAACGGTCTTGATGAGTGTAGGGTGCTCGGATCTGGTTCGATCTTTCTACGCAAGCGACCGACCAACGTGTCGATGCATCCGCTCGATGCGACGGCAGGTTCGCTGCCGATGGCGGTGCTGATTTCAATGCCGCCCCGTCGGCATTCTCGATTACATATTCAATTCTAGGCACCATCTCGACGATCTTTCTGTCGTTGTTCATGTATGCCCTCGGCCTCGGAGGCAGACCCAAGTCTCTTCCGGGTTGAAAGCGTCGGGTGTCGCCACCATAATTGATTGTGGGCCTTATTATTTGGTCGCTCAATTAAGTAACCTCAGTCGTTGGTGCGAAATACGCCGGCCTCCAGTCCGGCTATGCGGTGGGGCGCCCGGGTGGTTGATCTATCACATGTGGCATGCCGATGATCCCACATGAAATCGATCTGGCCGGGGTGCTTGTATCGCCGCTTTTGATCGCCAGCATATTTGGTCTCCCGGCTGCATGGCTGACGGCGAAAGGCCTTAACCGCTTGCGGCTGTCACAATATTTCGCTTATCCCCCGCTGGTGCTCCTCGCGCTTATCGTAATCTATACCGGCCTGATCTCGGTCTTCCTGATCCCGGCGTGATGAACAATGAAATCAAGTATCAAAGTAGCTGCCACAGCCGCTGTTGTTCTCGCCGCCGTCGCCATGGTCGCATATAAGTATTGGGACTATGTGACCAATCCCTGGACTCGCAACGGTATGGTGCGCGCCCAGGTGATTCAAATTGCCCCACGCGTGTCTGGTCCCATCGCCTGAAAGGCAGACATTCGCCACTTAAGACACGAGCTATTCGCATTTGAGCGTTCGGCTCACTTGCGCATGCACTCGTCATAGTACGATTGATAGGAACGGCTCTTCTGAGCCCCATGTCGCACGGCGCCGACGCCCGCACCAACCGCAGCACCCCGTCCGGAGCAAGATAGGCCGGTCTCGGCCTTAATGTCCCTTGATGGCGTTGGCGATGCGCACGGCGGCTCTTCGCAATGCGAGATGTCGAGGACTCTTCGTCCAGTCCGCCGTCCTCGCAACAGCGCGAGAATCGCGCAAGATGGATTCGATGCGCTGCGATATTGCGACGTAAGTATGGAATTCTACCGGGAGGTAAGCAGCGGGGATATGGGTGATGAGCGGTGAGCAGCGACATGCCGGAATGAATGCCGAAGTACCGCGCCTCATCAGAGGCCGTGGAGACGACGGCGCTTTTAGTCAGGATCAGCCTAACGCCTCCCCAGATGAAGCCTTCCCCTCGCGAAAGCCCGTCCTGGCCAACGGGGCACTTCACTCGATCGGACCTGATTCTATGGGACATTAAGGGAGCCGCAAGTTGACATGCGTCAAAGTTGCCGGCGCGTATTTTGCTAATTTTTAAATGGGCTGGCATCTGCACGAATACGATGGGATGGTCCGAATGGCACACAAGCACATCCTTTTTCGCTCAGCGGCCCGCGAAAAAGTCTTGCATGGCGCTACTCAACTCACCGATGCGGTTCGCGTGACTTTGGGCCCTCGCTCCAAATCGGTGCTGATTGAGAAGGCTTGGGGCGCTCCAATCGTCTGCAATGATGGCGTCACAATTGCCAAGGAATTCGATCTTAAGGATCGTGAGGAAAATCTCGGCGCCCGGATGCTGCGGCAGGCTGCGGAAAAAACCGGCGACATGGTAGGTGACGGAACAAGCACGGCCACGATCCTGGCCCACGCCATGTTCGCCGATGGCGTCCGCAACGTGGTTGCCGGGGCGAGCGCAATCGACATCAAGCGCGGGATTGATCGTGGCGCCAAACGAGCGATCGAGGCATTGCGTGCGCTTTCCCGCCCAGTAAAGACCGCTAAGGAAAAATCGCAAGTGGGGACCATTTCGGCACACAATGACCCGACAATCGGCGAGCTGGTTGCGAACGCCATGGAGAAGGTCGGCAATGAGGGGGTGATAACGGTCGAGGAATCGAAGACTACTGAAACCACTCTCGATGTGGTTGAAGGGATGCAATTCGATCGAGGTTTTCTGTCTCCCTATTTCATCACCAATCCCGACAAGATGGAAGCTATCCTAGAGGACGCGTTGATCCTGATCTCTGACCGAAAGATCGCGGCACTCAAAGACATGCTGCCGCTGCTAGAACAGGTCGCAAAGTCCGCGCGCCCGCTATTGGTCGTGGCCGAGGACGTTGAAGGCGAAGCTCTTGCCACTCTGATCGTCAACCAGCTCCGTGGCGCACTCAAGAGCTGCGCCGTCAAAGCTCCGGGCTTCGGTGATCGCCGCAAGGCGATGCTGCAGGACATTGCGGTGCTAACCGGCGGTCAGGTGGTATCCGAGGAGCTTGGCCTCAACCTTGCACACGTTACGCTCGAACAACTTGGCAAAGCAAAGCGCGTCGTAATCGACAAGGGCAACACAACTATTATTGGCGGGACCGGCCAGCGCAAAGCCATCGACGCTCGCATCGAGCAAGTCCGCCGCGAAATCGAAAAGACGACCAGCGACTACGATCGTGAAAAGCTCGAAGAGCGTCTGGCCAAGCTTTCTGGCGGAGTTGCCGTTATCCGTGTGGGCGCGCCGTCGGAGTCCGAGATGAAATCAAGGAAGGAAGCGCTCGATGACGCGATCAGTGCGACTAAAGCAGCGGTAGCCGAAGGTGTCGTGCCCGGCGGTGGCTTGGCCCTTCTGCGCTGCATCGACGCGGTGCAGGACGAGGAAGCCAAATGTCAGGGTGACGAACGTACCGGGGTTCAGATTCTGAAGCGCGCGCTCGAAGCGCCCACGCGCCAGATCGCTGAAAATTCTGCAGCCGACGGTGGCGTTGTGGTTGCACGGATGTTGGCTGGAAAAGGCAGCGAGGGTTTTGACGCGGCACGCAAGGAATACGTCGATCTGATCGCGGCCGGAATCATCGATCCGACGAAGGTCCTACGCGTTGCCTTGGAAAACGCGGTATCTGTCGCAAGCATTCTGCTGCTGACAGAAGCGACCATGACGGAAATCCCCGAGGAAAAGAAGGAGCGCTCGGTCGAGCCGGAAATGGCGATGTAATCATGAGTAGAGCTTCTGGTCGTCAGGGTGAACGGGACGCACCAATATGCGCGTAGGATAGATGGTTACTGAAGCACTCGTTCAACCACGATCGCGCTATTTGCGGCGCGCGCCGTCTGCCAGTACGATACGTCGAGAGTTGGAGCGCAGCCAGCTCTACTCCGAAGAATTCTTTATGGCTCACGGCGCATGCACTCGTCGTAGTACGATTGATACGAGCGGTTTTTCTGAATCATCTTCCGAGTGCCGCCGACAACCGCACCGGCGGCGGCACCACCCCCAACATCTCCACCAACTATCGCGCCGCCGACCGAGCCTCGTGCTGCGCCACGCGCCGCTCCCGTCGTGGTGGGCGTCGAACGCGCCGCGTCGCGAGCATAAGCTGCACACCTTTCCGCTTTGGTCTGGGCCAGAGCCGCGTTGCACGCGGCAACTGAAGCGAAAGCAACTGCAACAAAGACGCTGAGTTTCATGCACTCCTCCTGTCAGAAACCGCCACTCACACTCATGGTTTGTCGAGACCAACGTCCATCTGCAGATGAGGGCCGAACGTGGCCAGGTGGCGTTGAACCTTCTGGTTCACTCGAAGTGCGACTGGACCATGCTTGCTTGTTCTTTGGGGCCCCAATTCGGGCCGCTAGCCGGGTATCGCCATTTTCCCATCTAACTGCTCCTTTTGGGCCTGGAGCTTCGAATAAGAGGGAAATGCCCAGCCAGTTGGGGACACTGGCTGGGCGGGCTCCCCGGGGCGAAGGGACTGGGGACGGGGGTAGCCCCGAGAAACCAAGTCTTTACGTTTGTTAAGATTTACATCGTGCCGCGTCACGACAGTTTGTCGGCATTGTAATTTTGTGTGACAAATAGCGACTCTGCCTCGCACGGAGCGAGATCTACAGGACATACTTTTTTCGCTAAATTCCCTTGCCGCCATGTGATAGTCGCGCAGCCGCCCTATGACTGACCGCGCACCAAATTCCGAGTACCTTCAACAGAAGGCCAACCAAACGAACTGGTCGCTGAAAAACGTCTAGTCGGAGATGCGCCGAAGCTAGACCCGACGAAATTTGTCGCGACGTCTTAACAATTCATGAGGTGACGAGAGCGGCGGCCCCCGACTATGCATCAGCGGAGACCGCTCCATGCTTGGCCGCCGGCCGGAGCAAGCTCGAGGGATCTGCCTCCGCCGAGTGATGTCGGCTTCGGCCGGCGGCCGAATTTCAATGGCACCACCAAAGGCTATTGGAGCCATAATAAGGGCAGTACCTGGTGTCGTAGTACTGGCCAGGTTGGTAGGCATAGCTCTCGTAAGAGCTTTCGGGTTGATAGGCATAGCTCTTGTAGCTCTCGTAAGAGCTTTCGGGTTGGTTGGTGTAGCTCGCGTAAGCGGCGCTGCCGCCACGCGCCAGGTAGTTTCTGCTGGCATAGCCTTCCTGGCCGTTCCAGACCACCCGGCACCAGGAAGCGCCGCAGCTCTGCACCTGCACGGAGGCACCCGCAGGTATGGCATCGATTATGGCATGACGGATACCGGGACCGCTTCGCAGATTGAGGTTATCTGTGACGACTGCCGCTGAGGCGCCGCCAACCGACAGCAGCAGGACGCCGCTTGCCAGCACGAATTGCTTCAGTCGCATGAGTCTGCTCCTAATGTTCGAGTTCACACATCCCAGGTGGCCCAAACGGTTAGCGCGCAAGTTTGTTCCAAGGGCTGCTTCTCCAAATCTAGGCGAACAGTGTTTTTTTGCCGTGACATGGTCGCGGCGATGATATGCAATCTAGTTGCAGCTAGAATTTGTTGGCATTGTAATTCTGTGTGACCATTAGTAACGCGGGGATGCCATCCATTGGATTATTAATCTATACGCACCTTACCTAATTCATCGGCCATCAACCTGATGATAATCCGGCGTGTTTCCTCATCCGTTCTTGTGTCAAGAAGCGTTCGATAGCGGATTATATTTTGTTCACTGACAAACCGGCCCAGCTCCGATGATGCAACCTTCGAGCCTATTGCGCTTTC
>JARRNI010000354.1:0-5334 GCA_037385125.1 Pseudolabrys sp. | reverse complement strand
AAGGATTCCCATGGGTTGTGTTTGCGCGGCGAACCGGTCTCAATATAGCCGACGAATCTCTTGTGGGCTGCGGCGAGCGCATCTGCAAGGTTGGGCGCTTCAATCGTATGGTTGTCGTCACCTTCGACGAGGACAATAACGCCGCAGGCAACCAAATTACGACAATCTTTTATGGCGCGTGTGTGCGGCCCGGAAGTTACGCCGCGCACATTACGCATTATAGCGTGCTGAGCACTCTGCTAGCGATGTATGCGCTTCCTCGCTTTGCAGAAGCGACTACAACGCCGCCCATCCGCACGATTTGGGATAAACAGGCTAGGTGTCGTCGTTGATCCTGTTCACCGCTATGAGCTCTGCACACCTGCCAACGGAACACCCCGCGCACGGCCCGACGTGTCCGTCGTCAGATGAATTGTGATACAGGGCGGCTTAATTGACAGGAGGTTCTGGCTCCTCCGATTTCAATTTAAGCGGCTTTCTTTTGGTGCAGCAAGCGACGAGTTTGGATGGTGTTGCGTTTGATCCTTTCTCTTTCCAGCAGGATGGACCTTATCAGTCTTAGGGCCCGTCATGATCTTCCCCAAAGTCTGATACACACAGCAACAATTTTATTGGGTCTTGGCCCTGGTTTAACGCGTTCATAAAGAGTCACCTCAATGAACTAATGAATTCGCCAGGTTACTAATGGCTGGTCTTATAGGCGCATACATCGCCGCCCCTTTGACACCCGCAAGGCGATCCCGGCAATAGGGGCAGAGTAGTGTCAGCGGTTTGAAAATCACGCAATGAGCCGCATGGGCATTCCGCCCGCGGGCCGCAGAGTCGCCCGCATTTTGGGCTCTGGGATATAGCCGGGCCGGAGACGGAGGCGCATTGAAGCCAGCAGTGCTGCTAGCACTGAAGTCGCCTCCATCTGCGCGAAGCTCATGCCTATGCAGATCCTTGGGCCTGCACCGAACGGCAGATATACGTAGCGGTCGCGCAGCTTAACTGCTTCCGGTGTGAAGCGATTGGGGTCGAACACGTCTGGCCGGTCCCAGAACTCTTCGTGACGGTGCACGGCATACACCGGCACGTAGACAAAGGTTCCGGGCCCGATCGTCTCCGTCCCGAGGCGTAATGCGCGTCTCGTCTCGCGCACGATCATTGCCGCTGGTGGATAGAGCCGCATAACCTCTTGTATAACCTGCTGAGTATAGTGCAGCTCCCCGATGTGCTGTTCTCGGATTGGCCGTCCGTCAGTGACCGCCGCAATTTCGCCTGTGATCCGTGCTTCGACATCCGGGTAAAGGCTCAGTAGATAAAATGTCCAGGTCAATGCGAGAGCGGTGGTTTCGTGCCCCGCCATCACGAACGTCAGGATGTTGTCGCGAACGTCGGTCTCATTCATGGGGCGGCCTGTCTGCGGATCATTGGCCTCGATCAGGAGAGACAAAAGATCAGTGCCCGAAAATCGGCTCTGCGCGACTTTGGTCCGCAACTGCTGTGCGAGGCCCCTCAGATATTCTCGCGCGCGTCGTGCTTTGCGCTTCCCGGGATAAGGAGTCCAGCTAGGCGCGCCGACAATTGTGAGCGCCATCGCCCAAGTCATTGATTGTAGGTAATCGGCGATTGCTCGCTCCATTGAGACTGTATCGCCCGGGCTCGCCCCTGGAAGCATCGTCGCCAAGACGATATCGAAAGTGGTGCGCATCATCTCGCGCGCGACATCAATCTCGCTGCCTGCCGGGTACGTCAGCCAACGGTCGCGGGTGCGCTCAGCAGCGGCGATGGTCGCTGGCAGGAAGTCCAAGAGCTGCTCGCGGCGAAATAGTGGGGAAGTGGCGCGCCGCTGCCAACGCCATCGAGCACCATCGGCGGTCAATATCGCGTTGCCCAAGAGCGGTTGGAGCGCCCGACGGGCCATCATACCCTTTTCGAAATTGCCCGCTTCGTCCACCAGCACCTCGCGGATCAGCGCCGGATCCATGATAAAAAGCGCATCATGGCCCAGCACGCGCCGGCGATACAGGCGCTCCCGGTACACCGCGCGGGGCCACGATTCGATCGGGTTTCTCACCACAGCGCGCAACAGCGGAAGCAACGACAGGGGCTGCGCTGGGGGATGAATCCTAGCTGGGATTACAGCGTTCGGTTCCATGTCGCATTCCGTCTCGCGAGCGAAGGTGGATCGCGCCGCGGATTCGAGCGAAACGCGGAGCGCTCCTGCTGTGCAAGTCGGCGCAAGTTTAAATCCCTATACCCACTGTGCGTTTGAAGCGTAGCAAGAGTTTGATCTTCGTCAACGTACCCTTAAAACTACAGCATATTCTTAGACATGCGTAGAAAAATGCCGACGAAAGTTTCTCGGATATTGTCTGTAGCAATTTTCTGCGCAGCAGGGTCAGTCCGCCAAGTTTGATGATAATGGATTTCTAGTCGGGCTGCAGCGTATGATCGTTTTCTGATCGGCCAGGGGCGGCATCGCTCATCGCGTTTCACCGCAGTCGCGATTTGTCACACAAAATTACAATTCCGACAAAATGTCGTGACGCGGCACGATATACATCTAGACAAGCGTAAAGAATTGGTTTCTCGCGGCTGCGCGGTTCCCAAGCCCCGCGCCAGGGAACTCGGCACCCTTCGGCGGTGCTTTCCAAGTTCGTGAGTTGAAGTTGAAGGCTACTAGAACAACACGCATGAAAAAAAGAGTTCAGCCATGACGTTTGGTACAGCGGTTCGCGTATTCACCCTCGGCCTAATTCTGCCCTGCGCTGCAATTGCAGCAACCACGGCAAGCGCCGGGGTCGCAGCAAAGGGCGCAGCGACTGGTGCGGCGGTCGGTGCCGTCACTGGAATGGGAGCAGGCAAAGGAGCTGCCGCCGGTGCGATCATCGGCGGCACGAAGTCTGAAGAAAGCAGCGCTGCGAAAGGTGCCGCGACTGGTGCGGCGGTCGGTGCCACCACCGGAATGGGAGCAGGCAAAGGGGCCGCCGCCGGTGCGATCATCGGCGGGACGAAGAAATAAGACGGCACTGCATTTAAAAATCAGGACACAATGGAGAATGGATCAGATCATGAGAACGATCAGGATACTTGCGTTTGTCTTTTTTGCATCGGTCGCTGCCTTAGCTTTTGCAGGCGCGCCGGCGTTCGCACAGCAAAAGCCCAACATCGTCATCATCTGGGGCGACGATATCGGCCAATCCGACATCAGCGCCTACAGCCACGGGCTGATGGGCTTCAGGACGCCCAATATCGACCGTGTCGCCAGGGAAGGCATGATGTTCACCGATTACTACGCCGAACAAAGTTGTACGGCGGGCCGCGCATCGTTCATCACCGGCCAGTCGGGTCTGCGCACGGGCATGACCAAGGTTGGCCTGCCTGGCGCCACGCTGGGACTGCAAAAGCAAGACCCGACCATCGCCGAATTGCTCAAGCCGCTTGGCTACACCACCGGCCAGTTCGGCAAGAACCATCTTGGCGATCGCAACGAATTTCTTCCGACCGTGCACGGTTTCGACGAGTTCTACGGCAACCTTTACCATCTCAATGCCGAGGAAGAGCCTGAACTGCCAGACTATCCGAAGAATCCGGCATTCAGGGCAAAGTACGGTCCGCGCGGCGTGATGGACTGCAAGGCATCGGACAAGGACGACCAGACCGTTGACCCGCGATTTGGCAAGGTCGGCAAGCAGGTTTGCAAGGACACCGGTCCGCTGACGAAGGCGCGGATGGTGACCATCGACGATGACATCGCGAACCGGGCGGCGGATTTCATCAAGCGGCAGGCGAATGCTAAAAAGCCGTTCTTCGTCTGGGTGAACTTCACCCACATGCACTTCCGCACACATACCAAGCCGGAGAGCATCGGACAGTCGGGACGGTGGCAGAGCCCCTACCACGACACGATGATCGACCATGACAAGAATGTCGGCAGGGTGCTCAAGGCGATCGACGACGCGGGCATCGCTGACAACACCTTTGTCATGTACTCGACCGACAACGGCCCCCACATGAACAGCTGGCCCGATGCAGCAATGACCCCGTTCCGCAACGAAAAGAACTCGAACTGGGAAGGCGCTTACCGGGTGCCGGCGATGGTGCGTTGGCCGGGCAAGATCAAGCCGGGCCAGGTATCCAACGAGATGGTGTCCCATCTCGACTGGCTGCCGACCCTTCTGGCCATGGCCGGCGACCCGCAGGTGAAGGAGGAGCTGCTCAGGGGCGGTAAATTCGGTGACATGACCTATAAGGTCCACCTCGATGGCGACAACCTGGTGCCGTACCTGACCGGACAGGCAGCCAAAAGCCCGCGGGAATCCTTCTTCTACATCAACGATGACCAGCAGCTGACGGGTCTGCGGTATGACAACTGGAAACTCGTGTTCATGGAGCAGCGGGCCCCAGGAACGTTGCGTGTCTGGGCGGAGCCGTTCACCAACTTGCGACTCCCGAAAATCTTCAATCTCCGGACAGATCCGTACGAGCGTGCCGATATCACCTCAAACACCTACTATGACTGGATTCTGGACCACGCCTTTCTCCTGGTTCCTGCCCAGGACTACGTGGGTCAGTTCCTGACATCGTTCAAGGACTATCCGCCGCGCCAGAAAGCTGCGAGCTTCAACATGGACGAAGTCCTGGGGAAGCTGAAAGAGGCTAAGCAGTAGTCCGTCTTGCAATCTGCGGTCCGATAATCACGCATTATCGGACCGCCAGCATTTTGCGTATGGTGTGTCGTCGTTTTGATCCAACGGGCTTAGTCATCCAAATGACTGGTCAGGCCCAATGGGAGGCAAATATGGAACTGCTCGACGTTCTCAACGGAATGCAGAACTGCCTTGCGGAAAAATTGCGATCCTGCCGTTGATAGAATCAATTTCTACTCGGCCGATTTCGATACCGGCGGATCGCGCCGCCTTAACGGCGCGGCGCAAGTCGGACTCGCGAAATGGGCACGGGCTATGCGGCATTATGAAATACCTCCGTAAGCGCGAATATAACCCAAGAAAGCACACCGGGCTCGTCAGCGCCGCCGGTAGAGCATCAGGCTCGCTGGCAATCTTTACTTCCCGTACGATCCTGCCCGCGTCATCCACAATGCAGACGCTCGTCTCCTTGACCGACACGTCTAGTCCAGCAAAATGGTCCATGCTGCGCTTCTCCTTCTGATGCTTGAGGCCCGTAATCACGGTGACCTCGTTTCACCATCAGCCTGAAGCGCAGCACCCCAAAATCTTCAGCCATCCACAACACCGCCGGCCGATTACCCGATCTTTCAGGATGTAAAGCGGGCATGTTCGGGTCAGCTTCGTCTCAAACATTTTTAACTTTCAAGATACCTTTTGT
>JARRNI010000353.1:0-8684 GCA_037385125.1 Pseudolabrys sp. | reverse complement strand
CGCCGTCGCGGCCGTCGCATGGGGCGCTGACGGCTTCGTAAGTCCTCGATGCAGAATTCAACGCCGCCTTCGACGCTGACGCGGCATTGGCGCCGGCGCCTTTTCGCCTTGGCGGCGCTCGTCCTGCTCGCCGGATACGCTAACGGCGATGTCAAGGAGGTGAAGCGGTATCTGGTGCGCGACGACATCCACGACTGGGTTGCCCGCGACGCGCTGATCGGCACCAAAGCCTCGCCGTCCGGCTTCGCGCTGACCGATGACGAGCGCCAACTGCGCGATCTCGCTTTCCCGCTGATCCAGCCGTCCTATGACCGTCATAAGTGGTATTCGATCGCTGCCGAATATGGCCTGATCGAGTGCGCCCAGCGCGAGCACTTCAACCGCACCGAATACGCCGCGCATCTGTTCGGTACGGATTATCGTTCGCCGGCTTCGCGCTATGCCACGCTCATGGACGACATCCGCGACGACAAGACCCGGCTGCCGCAGTTCTTCGAGACCGCCACGCGGGTGATCGACATCGACCACAAGCGAAGCCAGAGCCTCGTATACATCTCCAGTCTGTCGCCGCACGAGCGCAACGAAGCCTTGCGGCGCAACGACGCCAATGCGGCGATCGTCTCGCTGGTGCGCGCACCAGGCTGCACCAGCGTGTCGAGAGCTACCAGTTTGCGCTCGAGCGGCCGGTGCTGGTGACGCCGATGCCGCAGGCGGCGCAGGTGGAGCTGGCGCTCAATGAGCTGAAGGGCGCGATCGCGCGTTATCGCTATCCGCGCCGACCTGGGGGCGCGGTCGCAGCCTGGCCTATTCCAACTGATCAGTTGGATTCTTCCGGTGTCTTGGTGCGCTGGCATTTTGCGGAATCGACCGCATGTTGCGCCATCGGCATCTGGCCCCGCTCGGGGGCCAGCGCGCGGATCGCGATCAGGCCGGTGATGGTCGGCGACTCCACGACCAGCAGATCGGCCGCGGTGATGTTCTCGTCTTCCGGCATTTCGCTGTGCTGCTCGGGCGTCATGAGGTCGAGCTCGATGGCGTGGCGGCCCGCCGAACGGTCGTTGATGGCGTAATAGGCGATGTCGTGGTCGTTGTAGAACGACACCGAGGTATAGGCGAGGCCGACCGGCACGCTGAGCTTCATCGGCCCTTGCGAGAGATCGTAGCGGCACACCGACATGGCGAAGGCCGGGTCCATCAGCGGCATGATGGCCTTCGCCGGCGTCGGCCCGGGCAGGGCAGTGACGGTGTTGACCGGTGCGATCGGCGTCAGCCGCGAATAGGCGTCCTGCGAAGCGGTACGCGGCAGCACGATGATGGTGGCGAGATGCACGATGCCGCCTAGCAGCACGCCGCCGACCAGCAGAAGCAGCAAGCGGATCACGGGCATCTCCTGGTGGTGATGGAAGGCATCGGAATCTCGCGGCCCTCCTTGGTCGCGACGCCCACCGCGGTGTCGTAGAAGCGCAGCGCCAGCATGTAGCGCTCCACGCCGCTAGTCGGCAGCCAGTTGCCCGGATTGGCGCGCGGCGCGACGACGATCACGAAACTGCCGTCGGCGCGGCGCACGATCTCCTGGCTGGTGAAGTCGTAGCGGTGCAGTGCGTTGGCCACCAGCTCGCCGTTGGGATTATAGAGCGTCAAGGTCCAGAAGCGGGCAGCCGGTGTCACGCCCGAGACCGCCACGTCGCAGCGGCCGTCGAGCCGCCGGCCCGCGTCGTCGGTCTTGGCCATGAAGGTAAGGCCGTCGCCGAGCGCGATCGGCAGGCGGCCGCTGCGCGCGATCGAGGCCCGTGCGTAAGGATCGGCATCCTGCGTGCCGGTCCGGGGCCAAGCGGTCCAGGCGCCGATGCGCAAGGCGCCGAAGGCGGCGCCGCGCGTGAGCGCCAGGTAAGTCCCCCCGAGGCCGACCAAGGCCCCCACCACAAGAGCAAACAACGTTCCAAGAAGCAGCCGCACGATCGTTCCGCTGGCAGAGGGGAGTGAGATGATTCAGGTCAGGAAGACTACGCTGGCTGCGCACGCACGGCCAATCAGTTCCGCTCGAAGGCGCGCCCCTCCAATGCCGCGGCCAGCGCGTCGCCCTTCTCGCCGGTCTGTCTCTGCTCGACCGAGGAAACGGTTGGCGGCAGCGGTCCCATGGCGCGGCTGGCCTTGTCCAACATCTTTTCGATGCGGGAGAGGATGGCGGCGCCGCGTTTGGTGAGCATGACCGGGCGCGGAGGCGGCGGCGGCTCCCCATTTTTGCTGCCAGAGGATGCGGCGACCTGCGGGCGTTCGGGCGGCGCCGGGATGCCGGGCAGCGGTTTGATCTCGATGCCCTGGTGGGCATAGGCCATGATCTTGTGCCAGGTCATGGCCGGCAGCGAGCCGCCGGTCACGCGGTTGGTCGGGTCGTAATTGTCATTGCCAAACCAGACGCCGCAGACGAAGTTACCCGTATAGCCCATGAACCAGGCGTCACGATAAGCGTTGGTCGTGCCGGTTTTGCCGGCGGCTGCGATGCCGTCGAGGCGGGCGCGGCGGCCGGTGCCGTGTTCCACCACGCTGTTCATCATGGTGATCATCTCTTGCGCGATATGCGCCGGTATCACCCGCTTGGGCTTCGGGCCGTCGCGGTCCCAGCGCCAGATCAGCTTGCCAGTGCCCGTGCGCACTTCCAGGATCGCGTGCGGGGCTACCTTCATGCCGAGATTGGGGAAGGTCGCATAGGCGCCGACGTGTTCGAGCAGTTGCACGCCGTCGGCGCCGATCGGCAGCGATGGCGTGTCGGGCAGCGGCGTGTGAATGCCCATGGCTTGCGCGGTCTTGATGATCTTGGCGCGGCCGAGTTTAGCATTGCCGTCGCCGATGATGACCGACAAGCGTACCGCCACCGTGTTGATCGAATGGGTGAGGCCGGTCATCAGCGTCACCGGGCCGCGATAGTGGTGGCCGTAATTGTGCGGGCACCAGTTGCCGATGCAGATCGGGGCGTCGAGCACGATCGAAGACGGCTTGAGGCCGTGCTCCAGCGCGGTCGTGTAGACATAGGGCTTGAACGAGGAGCCGGGCTGGCGCAGCGAATCGGTGGCGCGGTTGAACTGGCTGGCGCCGTAGTCGCGCCCGCCGACCATGGCGCGCACCGCGCCGTCGGTATCCATGAGCACGGCTGCCGCCTGGCTCGCGTGGTATTGCTGGCCGTATTGCCGCAGCGTGTTCTCGACCGCCAGGTCGGCGGCGCGCTGTAGGTTGGGATCGAGCGCGGTACGCACGGTGAACACGCGCTCGGTCATGGATTTCGGGAAGGTGTCGACCAGCTTCTTCATCTGCTCGAAGGCCCAGTCGAGATAGTAGTTCGGCGCGCGCTCGTCGTTGCGGTCGACGGGGGTGGCGGGGTGGCGGCGGGCGCCGAACACCTGACCCTCGGTCATGAAGCCGGACTCCACCATACGGTCGAGCACGACATTGGCGCGCGCGCGCGCCGCCGGCAGGTTGACGCTGGGCGAATACTTGGTCGGCGCCTTGAACAGGCCGGCCAGCATCGCCGACTCGGCGAGGTCCACGTCGCGTGCCGACTTGTTGAAATAGTAGTGCGCGGCGGCATCGACGCCGAAGGCGCCGCCGCCCATATAGGCGCGGTCGAGATAGAGCTTGAGGATCTCGTTCTTGGTCAGCCGCGATTCCAGCCAGATCGCCAGGAACGCCTCCTTGATCTTGCGGTCGAGGGTGCGCTTGTTGGATAGGAACAGGTTCTTGGCGAGTTGCTGGGTGATGGAGGAGCCGCCCTGCACCACGCCGCCAGCGCGCGCATTGGTCATGGCGGCGCGGAAGATGCCCACGATGTCGATGCCGAAATGGCTGTAGAAGCGTCGGTCTTCGGTCGCCAGCGCCGCCTTGATCAGGTGGTCGGGGAACTGGTCGAGCGGGATGGCGTCGTTGTGGCGGATGCCGCGGGTGCCGATCTCGTTGCCGTAGCGGTCGAGGAAGGTGACCGACAGTTCCGACTTCTTCAGCCAGCCCGAGTCGGAGGTGAGGCGGAAGGCGGGCAGCGCCATGGCCAGCAGCAGGATGAGGCCGGCGCAGCCGACGGTGACGGCTTCCGAGAGGAGCTCGTTGAGCCAGCGCCGCCAGCCGGCGACGTGGAAGCGGTCCATGAATGTGGAGTAGCGCTCCCAGTATTCGCGCAGGCCCACCGCGCCGCGGAACAGGGAGAAGTCGATCCACGAATCGGCGCCGAGCAGGGCCCGCTTCAGGCGGGGCTTCCAATCCGGGGGGAAGAGGTCGCGCACGGCTTGTTCGCTCTCGACAAGGGTTCCGGCGGCGCAACCGCCGGGCCGCCCGGGGGCCGCCTTTTTAGCCGATCGGCCGGATTTCGGCCACTGGCTGACGCGGGCGGCGCACGGTTAATCACCGACCAGGGTGAAGGGAAAATGCGGGGAAATGGCGGCGGTTCCGGCTTGTTATTCTCACCTCCCCCTGAAAGGGGAGGTCGGCTCGCGAAGCGAGCCGGGTGGCGGTCACGGCCGGCCAGGCTCAGATGACCCCCACCCTGATCCTCCCCCTTTCAGGGGGAGGGAACCCGTGGGGCACCGCCTCGGGATTTCGTCGCGGCCGGGCTTGTCCCGGCCACCCACGCCTTTAGCTTGGCAGCGAGCCGAACAAAGACGTGGATGCCCGGCCTCAAGCCGGGCACGACGGTTGCGAATCCGATGGCCGATAATCCCTTCTGGCGCCGCAAGAAGCTCAGCGAGATGACCCGCGCCGAGTGGGAGAGCCTGTGCGACGGCTGCGGGCGCTGCTGTCTCAACAAGCTGATCGACGAGGACACGAACGAGACCGTGTTCACCGATGTCGGCTGCCGGCTGCTCGACGACAAGACCTGCCGCTGCCGCGACTATGCCCACCGCCAGCGCCGCGTGCCGGATTGCGTGCGGCTGACCCCGCGCAACGTGCGCCGGCTCACCTGGCTGCCGCCGACCTGCGCCTACCGCGTCGTGGCGAACGGCGGGGATCTGGCCTGGTGGCACCCGCTGGTGTCGGGCTCGAAGGAGACCGTGCACGCGGCCGGCGTCTCGGTGCGCGGGCGGGTGGTGGCGAGCGAGAAGGACGTGCCGGACGAGCGGCTGGAGGAGTATGTGGTGGCGTGGCCGGGCAGGTGGCCGAAGGGGGCGAGGGGGAAGAAGCGCAAGCGGTAGACTAGGAAATTAAGCCTTGACACTGTGACGCTGCTCCGCTAGTCTTCCGGCATTCTCCACAATTGTATCGGCGCCCCATGACCCGCCGCACGTCGCTGCGCGCGCAGGCGCGCGCGTTTTATTCGGAAAGGGCGTCCGCAAAGGACAGCAAGAATACCCCCTCCCTCCCCCACCCTGACCCTCCCCCTTTCAGGGGGAAGGAACCCGAGCGGAGAGGGCGCGCAAACTAAGCAAACCGCGCTCACCCAGCGCGCGCGCAGGCTCTACGAGGAGACCGCCGTGCCGGTGCGCGAGATTGCAGCGGTCGCCGGCGTGACCGAGCGCACGCTCTACAAATATGCGCGCAAGGGCGGCTGGCACCGCGCTACACCTGGGTGGACCGCGGCGGCGCGCGCGGACGCGCCATTTGCGCCGGCCAAATTCGCGCCGTGAAGGGCGCCGGCGGCCGCTTCGTCCGCCGCGAAGACCGGGACAAGCCTTACCCGCAAGGGCTCAAGGCCACCGACCCTGCGGGCGCGGCGCGCGCCGCGGGATCTTGCGCCGTCGCCGAAGCGCTCGGGCGCCAGGCGCAGGCCGATGCCGCGTGGCTGCGCTGGAACGAAGCCTTTCTCCTGTGGCTGAAGACCGCCGCGCGCTTGCGCGCTGCGCTCGCCGCCCGTCAGGCCCGGCAGAGCAAGCGGCGGCCGTACGGGGCGGCGGGCGCGCCGGACGCCCAGCCGGACGCTTATGCGCAATGGCTCGCCCGCGCCGGGCAGGCGGCGATCGGCTATCTGGCATATTGCCGGCCGTAACCGGCGTGCTGCGGGTTCGTCGACATGCTGGAGGCGGAGGTGCAAGCGCGGCAGGGGTAGCTATCTTGCGAGATAGAGCCAGATCAGGCTGGTGCCGATCTGGTCGAAGGTGGTGACGATCTCGTCCGCCGAGGTGAGCAGGAAGAAGTGGCCCGAGTCGCTGGCGCAGTTATGCAGCAGCGTCGAGGTCGGGTCGCTGCCGGTGTCGACCTGGATGGTGTAGAGCTTGATGCCGGCCGCCTTGATGTTGTCGCAGGTGAGCTGCTGGCGCGCGTCGATGTCGGACTGGTGGCTGTACCAGCGGTCCTGCGTGTTCATGTCGTTGGTCAAGAGGATGATCACCTGCTGGTATTTGTAGTTGGAGTCCATCGGCGGCACGTAGAACGGCCCGCCGCCGGCCAGCGACATCCAGCCGAGCGCCAGGCCGATGGCCTGGTTGGTGTTGCCGGCCGGCACCATGTTGTCGACCAGCGTTCCCATCGCCGACCAGTCGTAGCTCAGCCCCATGGCCGCCTGCGGGCAGGAGGAATACTGCTCGGCCGCGAACTGCGAGGCGGCAACGCCGCTCGTGGGCGGGTCGACGTTGGTGTCGTAGTTCGCCGCATCGGGGCCGGTTTTGCCGCCGCGGTCGACCACGCAGCCGTTCCAGCTGTCGTGCGCGGCGGGGGGCCAGGTGCCGCTCCAGTCGATCCATGAGGCGTTGTAATTCGCCGGGCCGAGATTGACGTCCTTGACGAAGGGAACGATCGAGACATTGACGTCGCCGTTGATGGTGGCGGCGTTCTTGAGCTGGGTGAGCAGATTGTTGGTCGCGGTCTGCAGCGCGCTAATCTTGTCGTCGTCCGCCATCGAGCCGGTATTGCCGAGCGCGACGCGCAGGCGCGAGTTGCCCCATTTCGCGGTGGTCGATGAGCTGACGGTGGTCTTGTTGTATCCGAACAGGCCCATGAAGGTGGTGGGCACGTCGACCGAGCCGTTGACCACCACGTGGGAGTCGCCCGCGGTGGAATAGCTCGCGCTGATTTTAATATTATTGGCGCCAAACCTCTTGTTAAACACGGCGTTGAAATCATTGAGCGCCGCCGCCTGCAGTTGCTCGACCGTCATCGACGGCGCGGTCTTCTGCAGCTCAGGCCGACCGAATCGAGCACGCCCTGCATCGACGACTTAACGGCGCTGGCGCGGCTGTAATCGACGGCCGAGCCGGTGACAGCGATGAACGGAAGCGTCGCAAAGGCGAAGGTGATGGCGACATTGCCGTTGCGCGCGCTCGCGAACCGGCGCAGCAGGTGAGCAATCGGAGCGGCATCGTTTCCAGCCCTACGACGTTACGGGATGGAACCTGTCGCTCAGACATGAAAGTCCGCTGAAGCGGATGACGACGATACGCGTCTTAATATGCGTCTTATATACTTAAAAGCCGCCGCATCGTGATTGACGCAATGCTAGCCGGCCGCCCCCAATTGTCGGCTTCGCGGCTTTGGTCAGGGGCGCGGCACGATCGGGAAGTCGTAGTAGCCGCGCGGGCGGCCGTATTCGTAGTGCCACCATTCGCGGAAATAGTTGCGGAAGCCTCGACGCGTCATGGCGGCTTTCAGCATGAGGCGGCGGCGGTGCTGGTCGGGCGTGACCGCGCGGCTCATGGTGTAGCTCTTGGTGTCGAGGCAGTCGAAGCCGGTGCCCATGTCGAGCGAATCATCGGGCGCGCGCTTGGCCGCCGGCGCGGTGCAGGGCCCATAGCGCGCGTGCCGGTCGAAGGCGGCGACGCGCCGCGGCGGCAGCGCGATCAGCGTCAGGTCGACCGCGTTGCCGGCGGTATGGCGCGAATGCGTGGCGATATAGCCGCGCCGGAACAGGTCGCGCTTGGCCGTGTGTGGGTAGAAGCGCTTGTTGCCGGCGCGCCGCCCATCCTGCGACCAGCGCCAGAAGGCGCGCACGGCGCGCCGGGGGCGGTAGCAGTCGTAGGTCTTGAGCGAGAGATGGCGGGCGGCGAGATCCGCCTGCACGCGGGTGAGCGCCTGCGCCGCATCGCGGCGCAGCACGCATTCGCCGGCCTTGTAGCCGGGCAGCGGGCGGGCGGTGAAATTGTCATAGGTGGCGTAGCGCATCTCTTGCACGATGGTCGGGGCGACATCGCGCAGATAGACGAAGCCGGCCGGCAGGCCGCGCACGGCGGCCGCGGCCGGCAGAGCGAGAAACAAGACGAGGCAGGCGGCGCGCCGCATGGCGGCTCCTTTGAGCGGTTATTTTGGCCGGCGGAAGCGTACATTGAGCCGGCGGGAACACACATACCACCCCCGCGCCGGACCCCATTGCAATAGGGCTGCCCAGGCGGCATCTACCGCCCGCCATGAGTCGCAAACCCAGCGCCAAGAGCCATAAAAGCCGCAGCAGCCACGAGCGCCACGAGGCCGGGACCGGCCACAAGGCCGAGCCGCATTATGCGCCCGCGCTGTCGCATCCGGAAGTGCGCACCATCGTGCTCGGTATCATGCTGGCGATGTTCCTCGGCGCCCTCGACCAGACCATCGTGGCGACCGCGCTGCCCACCATCGGGCGGCATTTCGGCGACCTCGGCGACCTGTCCTGGGTGGTGACCTCCTATCTGCTCACCAGCACCGCGGTGACACCGCTCTACGGCAAGCTGTCCGACATCCATGGCCGGCGCTGCATGATGCTGATCGCCATTTCCCTGTTCGTGGCGGGCTCGCTCACCTGC
>JARRNI010000352.1:0-5394 GCA_037385125.1 Pseudolabrys sp. | reverse complement strand
TGCTGGCGCTGCCGCCGATCAATGCCTGGCCGGTATTGTTCCTGACTTTCCCGGTGCTGGTCTGGCTGGTCGACGGCTCGGCGGCCGGCCGCTTCAGCGGCGCCTGGCGCGCCTTCGGCACCGGCTGGTGCTTCGGCTTCGGCTATTTCATCGCCGGCCTGTACTGGATCGGCTACGCCTTCCTGGTCGACGCCAAGACCTTCGGCTGGCTGTTGCCCATCGCGGTGGGCGGCCTGCCGGCGGTGCTCGCCCTTTATATGGCCGTCGGGCTCGCGCTGGCGCGGCTGATGTGGGTGCGCGGCCCGGCGCGCCTCATGGCGCTGGCGGTCGCGCTCACCTTGACCGAATGGCTGCGCGGCCATCTGTTCACCGGCTTTCCCTGGAACACCTTCGGCTACACCCTGACCGAGCCGCTGGCGCTAGCGCAGAGCGTCTCGCTGGTCGGCGTCTGGGGTCTGACATTCTTAAGCGTCGCGATCTTTGCCAGCCCCGCGGTGCTCGCCGATGACCGCAAGGACACGCCGCATCCCTACCGCGCGCCGGTTGCCGCGCTTGCGCTGCTCGCCGCCATGGCGGGTTTCGGCGTGGCGCGGCTGCATCTGCATCCGACCGTCTACGTGCCCGGCGTGAAGCTGCGCATCATGCAGGCCGATCTGCAGCAGAACGAGAAGTTCAACTACGCGGACAAGGACAAGATCATGGCGCGCTACATCGCGCTGTCCGACCGCGCCACTAATCGGCACTCGAAAGGCGTGCACGACGTCACCGCGCTGATCTGGCCGGAGTCGTCGTTCCCGTTCTTTCTCGCGCGCGAGCCGGCGGAACTGGCGAAGATCGCCGCGCTGCTCAAGCCGCATACCGAGCTGATCACCGGCGCGGTGCGGCCGGCGCCGCCGGTTCCCGGCTCGAAGGAGCCGCACGCCTATAATTCGATCTACGTGATCGACCCCGACGGCTCGATCCGCGGCGTCTACGATAAGGTGCATCTGGTACCGTTCGGCGAATACCTGCCGTTCGCGCCGGTGCTCAAGGCCATCGGCCTGCGCAAGCTCACCCGCCAGGTGGGCGGCTTCCTCTCCGGCGACCGCCGCCGTGTCATGGACGTACCCGGCGCGCCGAAGATGCTGCCGCTGATCTGTTACGAGGCGATCTTTCCCGGCGCCGCCTTGCCGCGCGGCGAGCGCCCGGGCTGGCTGGTCAATGTCACCAATGACGGCTGGTTCGGCATCAGCTCCGGCCCCTATCAGCATTTGCAGCAGGCGCGCATGCTCGCCGTCGCCGAAGGCCTGCCGCTGGCGCGCGCCGCCAACACCGGCATCTCCGCCGTCATCGATCCACTCGGTCGCGTCGTCAATTCGCTGCCGCTCGGCGCCGAAGGCGTGCTGGATGCCCGGCTGCCCAAGGCGCTCGCGCCGACGGTCTATGCAAGCCTTGGAAATTATCCCTTGATTCTATTTCTGGTAGTAGGCTTGATAATCGTGGCGCGCCGGCGACTACATCTATAGATTGAGTGTCTTCGAAATATTAAACGCTGGTTGCTTGCTGCTTTCCGCGGACGACTTTCGCTAGGTAGGCAAAAAGGCCCGAAAACAATAGGTAATTGTCACTTTTCTTTGATGCCAGGTGTCGATCAATGAGAAATGATGGATTGCATAAATGCCGTTAGCTGTGACATTACGTTGGAAAATAGTGGCATAGGAGAAATTTATGGCGAAGAAGGCCCCCAATCCGATCGACAAGCATGTCGGTTCGCGCGTGCGCATGCGTCGGATGATGCTCAGTATGAGCCAAGAAAAGCTGGGGGACGCGCTTGGCCTGACCTTCCAGCAGGTGCAGAAATACGAGAAGGGTACCAACCGCATCGGCGCGAGTCGGCTGCAGCAGATCGCGCATATCTTGCAGGTCCCGGTCTCGTTCTTCTTCGAAGGCGCGCCGCATGTCGGCGGTCAGCCGCACGGCGGCATGAGCGAGGCACCCTCGCCGGCCTATGTGTCGGACTTCCTCGCCACCTCGGACGGTCTTTCCTTGACCAAGGCCTTCATGCGGATCAAGAACAGCAAACTCCGCCGCCGTATCGTCGACTTGGTCGAGCAAATCGCAGGCGAGGAGTGATTTTCGGACCGTTTTGCCGCGGCGACTGCCCACCGCGGCTCGCATCTTGACCTCGCCGTCCTCCACTGCAACAAACAGCCCCAACGTGTAACGGCGCGCTCACAACCGCGCGCGGGAGGGAGTATTCTGTGGCTCACAAAAATTTCCTGTTCACCAGCGAATCCGTTTCCGAAGGTCATCCGGACAAGGTCTGCGATCAGATCTCGGATGCCGTGCTCGACGCCTTTATCGCGAACGACGTCAAGCTCGGCATCGCCGACGAAAGCAAAGTGAACACGCGGCTCGGCTGCGAGACGTTGACCACCACCAACAAGATCGTTGTCGCCGGCGAAGGCCGCGGCCAGCATCCCTTCTTCGTCAAGCACGGCGAAAAGGTCGTGGTGAACCGCGAGATGATCACCGAGATTGCGCGAGGCGTAGTCAAGGAAATCGGTTACGACCAGGACGGCTTCTCCGACTACGGCGCCGACGTCGAAGTTCTGCTGCACGGCCAGTCGCCCGACATCGCCATGGGCGTCGACGCCAAGAAGAAGAAGAGCGGCGAGGAGGAAGGCGCCGGCGATCAGGGCATGATGTTCGGCTTCGCCTGCACCGAAAGCGAGGTCTACGAAACGAACTCGTTCATGCCAGCGCCGATCTTTTTCGCGCACAAAATTCTCAAAGTTCTCGCCGACAAACGTCATGCCGGACAGCTCGCCGACCTGCAGCCCGACTCCAAGAGCCAGGTCACCGTGCGCTATGTCGAGGGTAAGCCGGTCGGCTGCACCAAGGTGGTGGTATCCACCCAGCACAAGGCGCAGAGCCGCAACAACAAGAGATACACACCCGGCCTGGTCAGGGAGATGATCGCCGACGCGGTCGAGTCGGCGCTGCCGGAAGGCTGGATGCCGAGCAAGCAGTCCGACTTCCTGGTCAATCCCACGGGCAACTTTGTGATCGGCGGGCCCGACGGCGACTGCGGCCTCACCGGCCGCAAGATCATCGTCGACACCTATGGCGGCTATGCGCCGCACGGCGGCGGCGCCTTCTCCGGCAAGGATCCGACCAAGGTCGATCGCTCGGCCGCCTATGCCGCGCGCTATCTCGCCAAGAACGTGGTGGCCGCCGGCGTCGCCGAGCGCTGCACCATCCAGGTAGCCTATGCCATCGGCGTGGCCGACCCGATGTCGGTCCTGGTCGACACCCACGGCACCGGGAAGGTCGAGGAGAAGAAGCTCGAGAAGATCCTGCCCGAGCTGTTCCGCCTCACCCCGACCAACATCCGCCGCACGCTCAAGCTCAACCGTCCGATCTACCGGCGTACCTCCACTTACGGCCATTTCGGCCGTCCGCCGGAAAAGGACGGCGGCTTCTCCTGGGAGAAGACCGACCTCGCCGCGGCGATTAAAAGTGTGGTGAAATAGGGCGCAGGCGTCCATCAAATTTCTGCTGTCATGGCCCGCGAAAGCGGGCCATTCAGATTCCAGGACCGCTGTCGTACTATTCGATATGTCTGCGTCTGCTGGATCGCTCGCCTACGCGGGCGATGACATTATGAGCAAGCGGCACGGCAACGGCGACCAATCGCAGCGCGCCTTCTTCGGCCGGCGCAAGGGATACCCGCTGCGCCCGCGGCAGGCGGCGCTATTCGATACGCTGCTGCCGCGCATCGCGATCGACACAGGTACGCCGGCGCCCGCCGACCTGCACGCGCTGTTTACCAGCGCCGATGAAGTGCGCCTGGAGATCGGCTTCGGCGGCGCCGAGCATCTGATCACCCAAGCAAAAGCCAATCCGCAGATCGGCTTCATCGGCTCCGACGCCTTCATCAACGGTATCGCCAAGGCGCTCACCGCCATCGATGACAACAAGCTCGCCAATGTGCGGTTGCATTTCGGCGACGCCAGCGAGCTCATCGACTGGCCGCCGCCGACTTCGCTGGGGCGCATCGACCTGCTCTATCCCGACCCGTGGCCGAAGCGGCGGCACTGGAAACGGCGCTTCATCCAGGACGAGATGCTCAAGCGGTTGGCGCGCATCCTGAGGAAGGGCGGCGAACTGCGCTTCGCCACCGACATCGACGACTACGCGGCCTATGCGCTGGCGCGGGTGCTGCGCTCAAAGGATTTCGAATGGACCGCCGAACGCGCGGACGACTGGCGCAAGCCCTGGCCCGGCTATTCGCAGACGCGTTACGAGGCGAAGGCGATACGCGAGGGTCGGTTGCCGAGTTATTTTGCGTTTCGGAAGCTTTGAACCGTCATCCTGAGGTGCGAGCGCGGAGCGCGAGCCTCGAAGGATGGCAGGCACAGGATCCTGGGCTGTCATCCTTCGAGACGCGCCCTTCGGGCGCTCCTCAGAGCCTGGCCGAAAAAGGAGTGAGTGATTTCGGCCCTTTGTGATTCCCTCGGATTTGCAAAGATTCGATGGAGCTCACAATGCCTTGGACCAAAACCACTCGCCGCCAATATCGACGCGATCACCTGCCCTACGCAAGCAACACCACGGATGCGGAGTGGCTTTTGCTCTCCTTTTTCCTGCCGGCGCCATGTCGGGTCGGCCGCCCGCGCGAGGTCGACCTGCGCAAGGTGATGGATGCCATCCTCTATATCCTCGCCACCGGCTGCCAATGGCGGGCGCTACCGAAGGATTTTCCGCCGCACACCACGGTTCAGTATTATTTTTATGCTTGGCGTGACCAACGCCTCTGGCGGCAGATCAATCTCGCGCTGGTGCGGCGCGCCCGGACGGCGATGGGACGCAACGCCATTCCCTCCGCCGGCGTCATCGACAGCAAAAGCGTCAAGACCACGGAAAGTGGCGGCCCACGCGGATTTAACGCCGCCAAGCGGATCAAGGGGCGCAAGCGGCACATGGTCACCGACACGCAGGGGTTCCTTCTCGCCCCGCTGGTGCATGCAGCTAACATCCAGGACAATCACGGTGCGGTGCCGGTGCTGAAGTCGCTGCGCACAAGCTTTCCCAGGCTGCGGCACATCTTTGCGGACCGCGTCTACCGCGGCGACAAGCTGCGCCACGCAATTGCCGAATTCGGCAAGTGGACCATTGAGATCGTCACCCGATCCGAGAACGTCGGCCCGTTCAAACCAGAGTCCCCAAGCGCTGGGGCATCGAACGAACCTTTGCCTGGCTCGGACACAACCGCCGCCTCGCCAAGGACTTCGAGGCCACGGTCGCCAGCGCCGAGGCCTGGTTCCTCATCGCCAGCATCCGCCTGCTTTCGCACCGTCTCGCAAAGGCTTGAAAATGGGCTATTAATCTTGAGTCAGACTCTCAGGATGA
>JARRNI010000351.1:0-7140 GCA_037385125.1 Pseudolabrys sp. | reverse complement strand
TCCCAATAAACATTGAAGAAGCTATTGCGTGAGGAGCTTCTGTTTCTTCAATGTGCAAAAAGAGCGGACGCCTTCGGGCAAGAGTGTCAAGGAACGCGTGTCTAAAATAGCAGCCTTCTGACCCGAGTCCCGAAAGCGCCCCTCTTTGTTTAACAGCGGCGGCGCTGGGTGATTCGGAGCGGAAAAGGCGTAGATCGTGCCGAAACCAGACCATATTGCTGTTCTCGAACGGCGGCAGAAAGTTCTGGAAGACGAGATTGGGAAAGCATTGCTCCATTGCGCGACTGATGACCCGCTGATCGTTGATCTCAAGCGCCGTGTCCTGCATCTGAGAGACGAATTGGAAAAGCTTCGTCATCAAGCGGTTGGGAACAGAAACCTGCACTAACGCGTTAGGAGATAACCGTGGCAAACGACAGCAGCGACAGCCCCCACCCCTTTTCCCTGAGTGAAATGATGGCACAGGGTGTTGAGCAAACGCGCAAGGCGATGGAGAACTATATCGATTTCTTCCAAAAAAACGTAAAAGCCTTGCCATTGCTTGAAACCGATCTGACCGAAAAAATGAAAACATTTACAGAGCAAAATATTGCCGCTGCTTCTGAGTTTGCACAGAAAGCAAGCAAAGCTAAGGATTTCCAAGACTTTTGGCGGATTCAAACAGAGTTTATGCAAGCGCAATGGAAAACGTTCGCTGAGCAGACGAAGGAGCTAACCGAGGCAGCGACTAAAAGTGCGACGAATGTGATGAAGGGTTCGTCGACTTAGGTTTTCAAAAATTACTAAGCGAGTGTCATGAGGTGGCTTGTCATTCGCATTTTAGCGCGTCTTGGACGACATGAAGCAATTTTACGAACCTGACCTAACGAGCACTCCCGATAGTCCGTTTATACGCGACGGGAACGGCAAGCTTGTGCGCCGCTCCTACTGGATGGATATGGATGATCGGACGTTTGTAATGGTGATGACAAAGGGTATCGGCGCACATCTAACAAACAACGAGAACGGCGTCTAGTGGCCGCACTAAATCATGACGCAAACCATTTCCTCGAACAAGAAGATGTAAAAGGTGTAAGCCATGTGTCGTTAGGACTTGCCTTTTACATCGTTAGAGGCGGACGTAAATTTTTCGACTTTGGATCAATGTCTGACGTGCTACGAAAAGGGGACGACTGGTTAGGCGCAAGAGCTAACCCATTTCGGAAATTGGCTGCAACAGAACGCAACTACCTCGACGCTCTTTCAGCCATTCGTGGACACTACCCCCCGGGCCGGCCACCCCCGGACCCCGCGCAGCGTTCAGCGATATTGCGCCAAGGGCCACCTTCAGTGCCGCTTGGTGGAAACGCCAGCACGCTCATGGCGTTCCGCGTATCGGCGGCAGATGCTGAAATGCTCGCGCCTGAATATCACCCCTTGCCGGCACCCGAGCTCGCGAACCAGCCTCCATTCCAAGCATGGCTGCGCCGGCTCGATACCGACCATCACACGATTTTCTTGGAGCCGCCGTTGTATCGCCCGCGTAATCGTCGTCGGCAGGTCGTCGCGCAGAGCCGACGCAACTTTGGCCGGCCGCGGGCGTTCATCGAGCGAACGTTCGCCGGCTAATCTTTATCAGCCAGGGCCTTGCTGGCTCTGCTGATTTCGGCATCGGGCGAAAGCCCGAGATTCTTTCCGTGGCCACTTTGTGTACATCTGTTGCGGCAGCCAACCGCTAGTCGCCTTTGCCCGGGTTCGGCGAGAAGTCTGAGTTTCCCAACTTTTTTCCTCCTCAAAATAACTTATCTTCAAGCTCAGAGGCTCATAAAACCACCAAGCAATAAAGGCGTCTGAAAAATTCAAGCCACTTCTCGGCCCCAGCCTCGGTATCCGGCTTGATCGCTTCCACCGGACATTCCGGCTCGCATACGCCACAATCGATGCACTCGTCGGGATGAATGACCAGCATGTTTTCGCCCTCGTAGAAGCAATCGACGGGGCAAACCTCCACGCAATCCATAAGCTTGCACTTGATGCAAGATTCGTTGACGATATAGGTCAAATATCCTCCTCGGTCTGCAACCGGTAGCCTACCAAATCTGCGCATGCATCACCAGACATGCGTGCGACGGGAAAGTGGAAGGTATCATCATGACTGAATATACCGTTGGCTTAAGGCTCGGGAAACGATCGCAGGCATTGACGATCGAAGCCGAAGATGCGCTAATTGCTGCCCTCAAAGTCAAATATAATCATCCCGAAGCTTCAATTTCCTACGTCCGAAAATCCAATCGGCGCGGCGATCGCCGCAACCCGCATCGAAAGGAATGAAAGTTAGCAAGCGCTTCGACGCGTGCCCCTCAGCGTCAATCGCATCGGTTTTGCAGTGTCTGCGGTGAGGTGCGCATGCCCCGAACGCAGACATCTTTCTACAGCACAACAAAGGGCCGGGGAGCATAGCGCGGTCGTCCTGCGCGCGCTCAAGGCGACCCTGGCGGGCGGCCTACGGCCGGCCTTGACGCGCTCGGCCGCCGCGCAACTTCGGGCGCCGTCGGCTCCGGAGGAACGGCCTTTTTAGTCTCACCAGAGGAACGGGAGAGGGGAAGTGGGAGCGCGCGCTCCGGCATGGGGATAGCGGCAGAGCGCGGCCGAGCAAGGCGTTAAAATAACCGCACGGCTTATGGATGCGGTAATCGATAAGGATCGGGCCATCCGCGGCCTTGTTGAAGCAGCCGTGCAATCCTACGCAACCGGGTTTGAGGCGCGACACGTCGCCCAAAAAGATGACCCTGATGGGGTTATCAACATGAAGGTCCACAACGTCTTTATCGCGGCGCTTGGTCCGGACATTCAATATTACTCTGCCCTCGTTCGATCACTCGACAGCTCCCTCGGAGATATGCTCGAAGGGCTCGCCATCTCGATTGCCAAACTTTCGTATTCGGTAAGTCGAGAAGTCGTTGGCTACCTAAGCGGCAGACAAACTCAGAAAATTGCACGGCTATTGGAGGAGTATAAGCGGCGCGTGAAGCGCCCGGAGATTAGTGATTATGCGTTGCTGATCGACAAGACCGGCGATTCGGACCGCAAGGTTCGCCACGACAGCGACTATTATCTCAAAGACGACGAAACCGGACGGCACTATTTGATTGAATTGAAAATCGGCGGCGATCTCGACAACAAGAAAGCCCGCGCTGAAAAAGAAGCTCTGCTGGAGCAGTACGCGATTCTCTGCAACAGCCTCGGGGCGCCGGAGAAGGTGTCGATCCGATTTGCCACGGCCTACAACCGGTTTGGGGAAGGGAAGCCCTGGGAGCAGGGAAGGGTAAAGCAATATTTTGCGCCGGAAGAACTGCTCATCGGCCGAGATTTTTGGGATTTCGTTTGCAAGTCACAAACAGGCTACGAAACCGTTTTGGATGAATATCGCGCGCACGCCCATCTCATCATCCAAGCGCTTAATAATGTGAAGGTCGCTTATCTGAGTTAATCTATACCTATATGGACCATGATGTAGTGGGGGCGATTTACACAGCCGACAGCTTCAAGAAAATAAAATTGGTGCCGGATCATTCTGTCGACGTGATTCTGACCGACCCGCCCTACAATCTTGGGCAGTATTCCACCGGCAATTTGAAAATGAGTTGGCGGACGGATTTCAACAACGACATCGCGGCGTGGGACCGAGAGACGTTTAAGCCTCAGGAGTGGGCCGCCGAATTCAAGCGCATACTCAAGCCGACAGGAAATCTATTTGCATTTACCAGCTACAATCAGCTAGGCGATTTGCACAAGACGTTTGACAACGAATTCGATACATACCAATTCAAGGTGTGGCACAAAACGAACCCGCCACCGAAGCTCCGGCGCGCCGGCTTCCTCTATAGCTGTGAGCTGATCGTTTGCGCCTGGAATAAAGGCCACACCTGGAATTTCGGCAGGCAAAACGAGATGCACAACTTCATCGAAACCCCGCTGTGCATGGGAACGGAGCGGCTAAAGAATCCAAAACATCCAACACAAAAGCCCGTACGCGTCTTAGAACATCTCCTCCGTCTTGGCTCTAAATCGGGTGATTTGGTGTTTGATCCATTCATGGGTGTAGGGTCGTCAGGTGTAGCGGCCCTTAATCTCCAGCGTAGGTTCCTCGGATTCGACAAACAGCCGACGTACGTCAAAGCGGCGGCGCAACGACTTCAGGACGTTTGTGGGGCCACAATTGTTTCCATTAAGGCTGGCGAGCCGGCACCTTTTCTGCTGACACCCTCAAAGATTAGCCAAGAAAGCCTGAAGAAATTTTTTGCATTGGCCGCTTAGAGAACCAGCCGCCCAAGGACCGTAATCGAGCGAACCTTCAGCCCGGGTCAGGGCAGGTCAGCTTAGCGCGCTAGCCGCGCACGCGGTCAAGGCACTCCGCTTGGCGGGCGGCCTTTCGGCCGGTCTTGACGCGCTCGACTGCCGCGCTGTCGCATCCGCGATCGGCTCCGGAGGAACGGCTTTTTAATCTCACCAGAGGGACTCGTTTGTGGGGAAAGGACGGCCAAGCTAATCGACTAAAACCATGGCCGGTTTCGGGGTACAGCCGACATCGCTGGACATGCAATTGGCAGCGTCCTGGTCGAAAATGACCCTGGCTGCGTGAAAACGCCGAGTCGGGTATGAATCGCTGGCTATTTGCGAGGGTGATCGATGAAGCGGTTCATTGAAGGGGCCGATCGAATTCAGTCGACATTGTTGCCGGAATGCCTCGATGACTGGGTCGATGAGAGCAATCCTGTTCGGGTGATCGATGCCTTTGTGGAGGTGCTCGATCTCAAGGATCTGGGCTTTGAGGGGGTCGTGCCTGAGGTGACCGGACGGCCTTCCTACCATCCCTCAGCACTGCTGAAGCTTTACATCTACGGCTATCTCAACCGCATCCAGTCGAGCCGTCGTCTGGAGCGCGAGGCGAAGCGTAATCTGGAGGTGATCTGGCTTGTCCAGCGGCTCATGCCTGATGACAAAACCATCGCCGATTTCCGCAAGGACAATGGCCCTGCCATCAAGAGGGTTTGCGCGCGCTTTGTCGAGCTGTGCCGCCAGATGGGCTTGCTCGCGAAGGCGAGCGTGGCGATTGACGGTTCCAAGTTTAAGGCCGTCAATACGCGCGACAAGAACTTCACGAAGGGCAAGGTCGAGCGACGCCGGCAGCAATTGGAGGATAGCGTCGCGCGCTATCTGGCGCAGCTCGACACCGCCGATTTGCAGGAGCCGTCGGAGGCGCTTGCCGCGAAGACCGCGCATCTGAAAGAGAAGCTTGCCAAGCTGGCGAGCGAAATGCAGAAGCTTGAAGCTTATGAGAAAGAGATGCTGGCCTCTCCAGATCAGCAGATATCGCTCACTGATCCCGATTGCCGGTCAATGGCTACGAGTGGGCGCGGCTCGGGTGTCGTCGGCTACAATGTACAGGTCGCGGTGGATACCGAGCACCACCTCATCATTGCGCACGAGGTGACGAATAGCGGCTCGGATCGGGCACAACTTACCAACATGGGCTGCCAGGCCAAAGGGGTATTCGGCGTTGATCAGCTCGATGCCGTCGCCGATCGTGGGTACTACAGCAGCACAGAGATCAAGGGCTGCGATGATGTCGGCATTGTAGTGACGTTGCCGAAACCGATGACGTCAGGTGCGAAGTCGGATGGTCGTTTTGGCAAGCAGGACTTCGTCTACCATGCCGGTGAGGATATCTATCGCTGCCCTGCCGGCGAGAAGTTGACCCATCACATGACGACTGAGCAGGACGGCAAGATAATGCGGCGTTATTGGACCAACGCCTGCCCGAATTGCCACCTGAAATCGAAATGTACGACGGGCAACGAACGGCGCATTCCCCGATGGGAGCACGAGCACGTTCTCGAAGCCGCGCAGAAGCGGCTCGATGAGAACCCACAGGCGATGCGGACACGCCGTGAGACCGTCGAGCATCCGTTCGGCACGCTGAAGATGCGCATGGGTGCCACGCACTTCCTGATGAAGCGTCTGCCGAAGGTCGCCACGGAGATGGCGTTGCACGTGCTCGCCTACAACCTCACGCGCGTGGTGAACATCATGGGCGTCAAGCCGCTGATTGCGGCGATGAGGGCGTGAGGCGACGATGCGGTCGCGCGCCCGCAATCGACCGCACCAGATCGCTCAGACTGGCTGAGGCAAGCCGGGAGCGCGATTCTGCCGCCGAGATCAAAAAATATCCGAAATCGCGCCAAGTCAGCCCCCGCGGAGCGCTTCACAACAGTCTCGCACTGTGTCGAAACGTTATCACGCAACCAAGACCCATAAGCGACATCTTAGTTCGATAGACACACCAAGCCCCCGACCATAAACTCGGCCCAAATCAGTTGGTTAAGGGCAATTATTATGGCCGAGGCGCGTGTCGAAAGGCGACTGGCTGCCATCCTGGCCGCCGATGTTGCCGGTTACAGCCGCCTGATGGGCATCGACGAGGAAGGCACTCTCGCAGCGCTCAAGGCGTGTCGTCGCGAACTCACCGATCCTAAGATTGCCGAGCATCGCGGTCGCGTCGTCAAGACCACGGGCGACGGCGTTTTGGTCGAGTTCGGCAGCGCTGTGGACGCCGCGCGTTGCGCCATCGACATTCAACGCGCGATGGCCGAGCGGAACGCCAATGTTCCCGAAGAGCGGCGGATCGAGTTTCGCATCGGCATCAACGTCGGCGACATCATCATAGACGAGGGCGACATCTACGGCGACGGCGTCAATATCGCCGCTCGCGTGGAGGCGTTGGCCAGTCCCGGCGCGATCTGCCTTGCCGACAACGCCTACCAGCAGATCAAGGGCAAGCTCTCATTTGAAGTAAGCGATATGGGTGACCAGAAGCTCAAGAACATTGCCCAGTCAGTGCGCGTCTATCGGGTCAAACCCGGCGACGGCGTCGCGACCCAGCCAACTGCGCCCGCGTTGGCATTGCCCGACAAACCGTCGATCGCGGTGCTGCCGTTTCAAAATATGAGCGGCGATCCGCAGCAAGAATATTTTGCCGACGGCATGGCGGAGGAGATCATAACGGGCCTTGCTCGCATTCGCTGGCTAACAGTGATCGCACGCAACTCGACCTTCGCATATAAAGGAAAGTCTCCCGATGTGCGGAAGGTCGGTCGAGAG